>NZ_JBXEJO010000107.1:0-24450 GCF_056837965.1 Bradyrhizobium ferriligni | reverse complement strand
CCCCCGCGGCCCACGCAGCGGCCGAGACCGAGAGCGCCGAGACCGAGCAGGAGCCCGCGAAGCCCAGCGAAGGCGCCGAGGTCGTGCGGCTGGACCGCTTCCGCAAGAAATAATCTAAGCACAGATCACGCCTCGACCTTGTAGGATGCTTGCCGGGATCGGGATGACAAATCGTCGTCCCGGCCTACCTTCTGCATGAACGTGCCCTTCGCGCGGACGCTGTCGCGTTGCCGCGCCGGGCCACGTTTTGATGACGCAACGGCAAGCATCCACGGAAAGCATGATGGCTCGATCGACGATCCCCTCCAAGGCAAAGACCCGCAGCGAGACCGACAGCTTCGGTCCGATCGACGTTCCCGCGGACCGCTATTGGGGCGCACAGACCGAACGCTCGCGGCAAAACTTCAAGATCGGCCACGACCGGATGCCGATCGCGATCGTCCATGCACTCGGCATCGTGAAGCTGGCGGCTGCGGAGACCAATCGCGAGCTCGGCCAACTCGATGCGCGCCGCGCCAGCGCCATCATCCGCGCAGCGAAGGAAGTGATCGAAGGCAGGCTCGACGACAATTTCCCGCTGGTGGTCTGGCAGACCGGCTCGGGCACGCAGAGCAACATGAACGTCAACGAGGTGATCGCCAACCGCGCCAACCAGATGCTCGGCGGCGAGCTTGGCGCCAAGAAGCCGATTCATCCGAACGATCACGTCAACATGAGTCAGTCGTCGAACGACTCGTTTCCGACCGCGATGCATATCGCCGCAGCGAGCCGCATCGTCGCCGATCTGATTCCGGCACTCACCGAACTGCATCGCGCGTTGCGCAACAAGGAGAAGGCGTTTGCCAAGATCGTCAAGATCGGGCGCACCCACACCCAGGATGCGACGCCGCTAACGCTCGGCCAGGAATTCTCCGGCTACGCCGCGCAGGTCGAGAGCGGCATCGCGCGGCTGCGTGTCGCGGTGAAGGATCTGTTTCCGCTCGCGCAGGGCGGCACCGCCGTCGGCACCGGCCTCAACTCGAAGCCGAGATTTGCGAAAACCTTCGCGCGCCACGTCGCCAAGATCACCAAGCTGCCGTTCACCAGCGCGGCCAACAAGTTCGAGGCGCTGGCTTCCAACGACGCCTATGTGCTGGTGCACGGCGCGATCAACTCGGTGGCGACCGGCCTGTTCAAGATCGCCAACGACATCCGCCTGCTCGGCTCGGGTCCGCGCTCGGGCCTCGGCGAGTTGATCCTGCCCGAGAACGAGCCGGGCTCGTCGATCATGCCGGGCAAGGTCAATCCGACCCAGTGCGAAGCCATGACCATGGTCTGCTGCCAGGTGTTCGGCAATCAGACCACGATCACCGTCGCCGGCAGCCAGGGCCATTTCGAGCTGAACGTCTACAAGCCCGTGTTGGCATATTGTATGATAAATTCCATTCAGTTGCTGTCTGACGTTGTCCGCTCATTTACTGAGCATTGCGTTGTCGGAATACGCGCCGACGAAAAGCGCATCAACGAACTGATGCAGCGCTCGCTGATGCTGGTCACCGCGCTCGCGCCGAAGATCGGCTACGACAACGCAGCCAAGGTCGCCAAGTCGGCGCATGCGCGCGGAACGACGCTGAAGGAAGAGGCTTTGCGGCTCGGATTTGTTTCCGCGGATGAATTCGATCGCCTCGTGCAGCCGGACAAAATGACACACCCGGGCTAAAGCAAAGCGCGCATTGTCCGGATAATTACGGTCAGCGCGCGTGATATAATTATGGATCATAACGCCTAAAGACTAAGGCGCGTTACCTATGAGCTCTGCGCTGGCGCGTGGTACAGACGTCTAGTTTTCGCAGAGCGAAACGGATTCTTTGATGCTATCAGAGCATCAAACGGGGATTCGGGATGGATATCGAGCCGGGCGCGTAGTGCAGTCGCTCTTGCTTTCGTCACGATGCATCACCAATTCCGCTCTGGGGACGATGAGGACGACGAGCATGGGCGACGTGGTCAACTTGAAACGATTCAAGAAGCGCGGTGAGCGCGAACAAGCAGCGAAGCAGGCCGAAGCCAATCGTGCGCTATTCGGTCGCACCAAATCCGAACGAGCGCGTGACGAATTTCTCGGCGAGCGCAACGCGCGTGTGCTCGATCAGCACCGCATCGAAAACGGAGACGCATCATGAAGTCTCCCGTCGTCAAGCGCTCGATCGTCGTCGCCGGACACAAGACCAGCGTCAGCCTCGAAGAAGCCTTCTGGAATGGCATGAAGGAGATTTCCGGTCTGCGGAACATGACGCTGTCGGAGTTGGTCGGCGAGATCGACAACAACCGTCAGCAGGGCAATCTGTCCTCCGCGATCCGGCTCTTTGTGCTCGACTACTTCCGCTCGCGCGCCACGCCGGCGGTGCCCACGGATGTCAGGCCGCAACAGGTCGACACGCGTCAGCAGGCCTGACGGCCTCTCCGACCGTCGCCATCGGCAGACGGTCGTTCCGACGCGCGGGCTTCAGCATGAAGGTCAATCGGATCGTCGCGAACGTTGCCGCACCAGATACAGCGGCAGCGAAGTCGTTCTACCGGGACCTGCTTGGCCTCGAGCCACTGATGGATTTCGGTTGGGTTGCGACTTACGGCTCATCCGAAACAATGCAAGCTCAAATCAGCTTCGCTTCCGAAGGCGGCTCCGGCACGCCGGTGCCTGATCTCTCGATCGAGGTCGATGATCTCGACGAGGCCCTGCGCCGGATGAAGGCAGCCCGCATCGCGATCGAATACGGACCGGCGGAGGAGCCATGGGGCGTGCGGCGCTTCTTCGTCCGCGATCCCTTCGGCAAGCTGATCAATATTCTCCAGCACCGATCGTGAGCCAGCGCTTCGTTTGACGCGCTTTCTAGAGGCGAACCGGTGCCCACTCGCTTGAAAGCGCGTTTAGTTCTGCATCGCCGGCCGCGGCGGCGGATTGGCGACCTGCGGCGTCAACGACAGCGGCGGTCGCAGCGGCCTTGATTTGGCTGCGCCGGGCACCGGTTTGACCTCGATCGGCGGCGGCAGCGGCGCCAGCTGCGGCTGGCTCGCAACTGACGCGGGCGGCGCAATGGCGGGCGCGGTGGCGACCGGTGGGACAGTCGGCGGACGCGGCGCAACGATCTTCGGCTTCGCCGGCACGCGGCGCTGATCAGGGCCGGGCCCCGGCAAGTTGGCAGAAGGCACTCCTGCCGAATTCGGGCTGGACGCATCCGGCGCCGGCTCGGCCGGTTGCGGAAGGGCCGTCGGGGTCGGCGGCGGCGCCGGTTCGCCGCGCTCGATGGCGTCGAGCCGCTTGGTCTCCCGGTCGATCGCGCGCACCGCAAGCCACGACGACAGCGCCGCAATGTCGATGCTGCGCGACAATCCGTCGGGCGTACCCACGGCAAGCAGCTGGATTTCCGGTCGGCTGTTGGCCGTGCCGACCTGCGTCGATGCCAAGGCGGCGCGGATGTCGGCCTGGTCGGCCGGAATGTCGTAGCCGCCGGATACGATCGCATTGGCGCCGTTCGCCGCGAGCGTGGTGGCGCCGACCCGGAGGCGGCCGTCGCGGATGTTGAAGGGGATTTGCGCCGAAGCAATCGACAGCGCGCCACCCGCGAGCGCCGGTTCGACGATCTGCCGCAGCCGCGTGTCGTCGGTCGCCTGCCCGGAATCGCTGGCGCGGATCGCAACCTCGAAGGCGCGCGGATCGAGACCCGGAAGGCTCAGCCCCTCCAGCGTCACGGTGCCGCTGCCGGACAGCGCGCCGGTCAACGCCGAGGCGCTGCGGCCCTGCGTCAACAGTGTCATCTGCATCGAGGTACGTCCCTTGGGCATCGCGAGACTGCGGTAGCGCAAGGCTGAACTGTCGATGCCGGACAGCTGCACATTGGCGCTGAGCGCAAGTCCGTTGGCGCCTTGTCGCGCATCGATGGTGGCAGTCGCCTCGCCGCCACCGATCTTGCCCTTGATGCCGTCGAGGGTCAGCGACTGCCCGTCCGACCTGATGGTGCCGCTGACCGGCTGCAGCTCGGCGCCACCCGGCAGCAGACCGTGCAGCGCTTCGAACGTGACCTTGCCGCGCCAGGCGCTCGTGAGCCCCTGGCCGAGCGGCTCCGTCGCATCGCGACCGGCCGCGCCGATTGCCGCCGCGAAAATCGGCGCCAGCGTGATCTGATCGAGACCGACTTCGCCGTCGACGCTTTTCTGATCGGCGAGCGTCAGCGCCAGATGGCCGCGCAGCCGTGAACCGGCGATGATGCTGTCGAGATCGTCGAAGTTCAGCCTGTCGCCCGCGAGCGTCAGCTTCGACGACAGGCGGATGTTTGCAGCCGGATCGGCTGGTTTCAGATTGAGCAGCGGACTGATGTCGGCGCTGCGGACGCGGAGGCTGATGCTCGATTTGCTCGCGCTGCCCCCATCCTTGGTCCAAGGCTCCGCGGTCCCTTCGGCATCCGCGTCGAGCCCTGCGCCCCAGAGCCTTGCCTTCAGCCGCAACGGCGCGCGCCACGCGCCGGTCACCGTGCCCTCGAATTGCGTCGAACCGGCACCGGCTGCGACCGCATGGTCAAGCCCAAGCAGCGCCAGCAAAGCATTGCCATCGCCGGCCGAGAATTTCGTCTCCGCTGTAAGCTCGTTGCTGCGGAGTGCATCGAAATCCAGCGCACGGATCGCAGCCACCTGCGGCGTCGCCGAGATCACCGTATTGCCCTTGAGCTGCGGCGTGTCGAGATCGAGCGTCGCGCGCGCGCTGACGCGATCGGCGGCCTTGCCCTTGCCGAGGTCGAGCGCGAGCCTGGCGCGAACCGGGCCGGCATCCGCGCGGAGCACGCCAAGCCGCGCGGCCAGCGCCGGCGCGAACGGCTGAACCACAGCAGTCAGCCGGCCAAGCGACGCGGCGGTCGCGTCGACGGCAAGCTTGCCGGTCGAATTGGCACGGTCGAAATTGCCGCTGCCGTCCAGCGTGACATTGTCGGGCTGGCCGATCTTGACGCGCTCGAGCACGATACTCTTCGGGCTATAGGCGATCTTCGCCAGCAGCGGCCGCAATTCCTGCCCGGAAGAGACGGCGCGCCCGACGTCGAGCGACAGCTGCGCCTCGTCGGGCCATTCGCCTTGCGGACCGGCCAGCGAGCGGATCAATGCAGCGGTCGCGTCGAGATCGAGCCGATCCGCCTTCAACTGCGCCTCGACCTTCGAGCCGCTGGTCGCCTCTCGGTGCGTAACCGCGATGCGGCCCTCGAGCGTGCCGCTTTCGATCTCCGCCTTCATCGCGTCGATCGAAAAGCCTGATGGCGATACCATGACGTCGCCGCGCAACCGCAGCGGCCGCTGGCTGCGATAGGTGGCGTCGCTGCGCCCCTGCAGCCAGGTCATCAACGCGTCGGGATCGGACGATTCGACGTTGAGCGCGGTCTTGAAGGTATTCGCGGCTCCGGCTTGCGCGCTGGCACCGCTCATCGAGACCCGCGTGGATCCCGGCGCGCGAAACTCCAGCCGGCGCACCGTCCAGGATTTCGCATCCGATTGCAGCTCCGCCGAGATGTCCTGCAACGGACGGCCGCCGAGCATGATCTGCTCGGATGCCAGCTCGACCTGCGCCGGTATCGGGCTTTGCGGAAGACCCGACAACACCGCGCGCATCGCCGGCAGCACGCGGACCGGCTCGACATTGCCGTTATTGTTGTCCTTGGCGCCATCCTTGGCGGCGAACTTGTCGCCGTCGAGCTGCCGCGCCGTAAGCGAGGCGCGTAGCAGCGGCGACGCACCGAAACGCAGATCGCCATTGCCGGCGAGCTTCAGCGCACGGTCCTCGGCGCCATAGCTCAATTCGATCTGGTCGAGCCGCGCCGCCGAATAATCCGATTTCACCTTGGCGGCGATCCGCCACGGCGGCGCATCGCCGCCGCGCTGACCGGGCGCACCCGCCAGCGTCAGTGCGCCCTCGAACCGCGGCGCGCGGGCCTCGAAGGTCAGGATGCCGTCGAGATCGGCCGACACCGGCCGCTGTCCGGGATCGATGCTGAAGTGCAGGCGGGTGCCGCTACCATCGGCGCTTTGCCCCGAGGAGACCCGAAACGGGTAGCGGTTGCCGTCGAACATGAAATTGCCGTCGCCGCGGATCGCGCCGGCAAGCGACCGGACGTCGCCGCTGAAGGCAATGTCGTTCAGCTCGAGCGTGCTGCGGCTCGCGGCATCATGCAGCGCGAGGCGGCCGGTCAGGTTGAGCCGGTCGATCGCCAGCGAAGCGAGGTTGAAGCTCCCGCTCGACGGCGACCAGTCGATCCGCCCTTTCGGGTCGAGCCCGAGGTCGAGCGACGCGCCGTTGATGGTGAGCTCGTTCGCGCGCCACTCGCCGCGCATCAGCGAGCTCAGGCTGAACTCGACGTCGAGATTGGCGGCCCGGACCTTGCCAAGGTCGTTGGCGCCGCCGACGGTGACAGTCTTCAACCGCAGCGAGGGTGCCGGCAGCAGACGCGCGTCGAGATTGCCGGCGACCCGGACCGGCACGCCGATGATCTTGGACGCCTCCACCTCGAACTGCGGCCGGAACTGGTTCCAGTCAACGAAATACGGACCGATCAGCGCCGCGACCAGTGCAAGAATGAAGGCAATTGCCAGGCCGAGCAGCGTCGTCTGCACGGTGTCTCCCTTTGAGCCAGCTCCGCGGCAGCCTCCTCATGCTGAACCCTTTGCCAACCTTTGGCCGGAGCACCCCAAATATAGAGACAAGTCCGGCGAAGTCACAGCCGGTATACTGCTGGGACTTCGGACAGATAGTGGATTTCCCGTTCAAGCGTGCGTGTGCCGGCCTCGCCGCGGATCGCCGCCCCGCGGGAACGTCACCAGCTCGCCGGCAGGCGCTTCAGCCCGCGCAGCACGAAGGTCGGCCGCCACTCCGGATTTTCCGCGTCATCGAGCCGCAGGTCGGGAATCCGGCGCAGCAACGTCGCGATCGCGATCTCGGCCTCGATCCGCGCCAGCTGGGCGCCGAGGCAGAAATGGATGCCGCCGCCGAACGACAGCGGCTTGACGTTCGGCCGCCGGATGTCGAGCCTTTCGGGGTGATCGGGGTAAACAGCCTCGTCGTGATTGGCCGAGCCCAACAGGCACAGCACGCTCTCGCCCTTCGGGATGCGCTTGCCACCGAGGTCGTCGATGTCCTCCAGTGCGACACGCCCGGTCAGCTGCACCGAGGAATCGTAGCGCAGGAACTCCTCGATCGCATTGGTGATCAGGCCGGGATTGGCCTTCAGCAGCGCGAGTTGGTCCGGGTTGCGGAACAGCGCCAGCAGGCCGTTGCCGATCAGGTTCACGGTCGTCTCATGGCCGGCGCCGAACAGCAGGATGATGTTGCCGGTCAGTTCCTCATTGGTGAGCTTCTGGCCGTCCTCTTCGGCCTGCACCAGTTGGGTAGTGAGGTCGTCGCCGGGCTGCTTGCGGCGCAGCTCGAACAGCTGATGGAAATACATCGCCGCCATCGCATTTGCGGTGTTGCCCTGCTTGATTTCCTCGGGCGTCAGCGGCACCGGTTCGAGGATACGGCCGCCATCGCGCGAACCGTTGTAGAAGGCCTCGCGGTGTTCCTCGGGGATACCGAGCATGTCGCAGATGATCGTGACCGGCAGGCGGAACGCGAAATCCTCGATCAGGTCCATCTTGCCTTGCGGAATGATGCGATCGAGCGTCTCGTCGACGACGTGCTGGATGCGCGGACGCATGTCCTCGACCCGGCGCGCGGTGAAGGCCTTGACGACAAGGCCGCGCAGGCGGGTGTGGTCGGGCGGATCCTGCTGCAGCATCCAGTGGCTCATGCTGCGGAAGACCGGCTCCTCCATGATCTTCGGACCGTAGCGGCGGATCGAGCGCTCGGCAAAATCCTTGCCGAACCGCTTGTCGCGCAGCACGAGGCTCGCCTCGGCGTGCCGGCTGGCGACGAAGGCGCCGTGCACATTGACATGCATCGGATCGAGGCGGCGCAGCCGCTCGTAATACGGATAGGGATTGCGAATGAATTCAGGCGCCAGTGGATTGAAAAGCGGCTCGCCGCTCGCCGGCTGAACTTGCTCGTTCATGGTGACCTCGCTCGCTCGCTACGCCAGAACCTTAAAGCCTGGCGTGCCCTGGTGTCATCCTCAAGACCGCATCATCACGGATGCAGTTGTTCTGGTTCTGTCGAATGCAACTCGATACACTCTTGTATCGAGTTGCATTGTGCCCTAAAATGCGCCGATGTCAAGGGTTCGAACCAGACCGACACGGGACGACACCTGCGAGAAGCTGTTCGAGGCGGCGGCGCGGGTGTTCGAGGAACAGGGCATCGGCGGCGCCAGCATCGAGGCGATCGCGGCCGCGGCGGGCTTCACCCGCGGCGCTTTCTATTCGAACTTCAAGAGCAAGGACGAGCTGATCTTCGCGATGCTCGAGGATCACGTCGAGCAATCGATCCGGCGCAATCTCGATTTGCTCGCCCGGCACAGCAACCTGGCCGACTTCCTCGAGGCGCTGCGCACCATGGACCGCAGCCGGCAGGATCCGCTCGGCCGCTCCCCTCTCCTGCACATGGAGATGATCCTGTTCGTGGCGCGCGCCGAGAAGCGCCGGCCCGAGCTCGCCAAGCGTCTGCGCGCGCGGCGCAAGCTGATCGCCGACATCGTCACGACTGCGCAGAAGAACAGCGGCAGGAACGGCAGACTCGATCCGGATTGGACCGGAGCGATCGTGCTGGCGCTGGAAGATGGTTTCCGACTGCACCGCCTGATCGATCCGGAAACCACCCCCGCCGACAGCTGCCTGCGCGCGATCACCGATCTGCAGCGCGCGATCGGGGTTTCGTCGGCCTGACGCGTCAAGCCGCGCTTGCGACCTTGTGCATCTGTCCGGCGACCGCGCGGACCTTGCGGGGAGAGGCCTGCCAGATCGCAAATGCCGACAGCAGGCTGACGGCGATGCCGAGCAGGAAGGCGCTGGTATAGCTGCCCGAGAGATCATAGAGCTGGCCGGTGATCCAGGGGCCCGCAGCGCCGCCGGCGAGCGCAGCCAGCATCACGGTGCCGAAGATGCTGCCGTAATGCTTGCCCTGGAAGATCTCAAGCACGACCGGTCCCATCACGGATGTCAGGCCATAACCAAGCGCGCCCTGGGTGAAGACCATGAGATAGATCAGCGCCATGTTGGGCCAGTATTTCAAGGCGGCGAGCGCGGCGAAGCAGATCACGAAGCCGAAGCAGGAGATCGCCCACACCCATTCCCTGCCGATGCGATCGGAGAGATGTCCGAGCCAGATCTGGCCGGGAATGCCGAGCAGGCTGACGACGCCAAGCGCCCAGACGCTGACGCTGGAGCTGAAGCCGATGTCGAGCAGGAATTTGGTCTGGTGCACCTGCACCGCGTACCAGATGTACAGGCCGCAGAAATACCCGGTCGCGATCCACCAGAACCGCGCGGTGCGCAGCGCACGCGACAGCGTCCAGTCGGTGCCGGCCCACACCGGGTCGACGATGTTCGATGCAGGCCTGGCTGACGTCGCCGTCGGCGCGGCATCGCCGTCCGGCTGCAGGCCGATGTCCTCCGGCCGCTTGTGCAGCAAGAGATTGATCGGCGCGAGCACGACCAGCACCACGATCCCCATTGCGGTACAGGCGGTGCGCCAGCCGGTGTGCTCGATCATGTGCTGCACCCACGGCAGCAGCGTCACCGAACCGATGCCGACGCCGGCGAAGGCGAGCCCGATCGCAAGTCCGCGGCGGCGGAGGAACCAGTTCGGCACGAACAGCGATTGTCCGGAATAGCCGAGGCAGACGCTGCCCGCGCCGACCAGCACGCCGATCGTGAGGTAGAGGTGCCAAGGCTGCGTCGTCAGCGGCGCCAGCAGCAGGCCCGAGCCCATCAAGAGCACGCCAAGCTCCATCACCGCGCGCGGACCGCCGCGGTCCATCAACCGGCCGATCAGCGGACTTGCGATCGCCGAGGCGACAAAGCCGAACGAGAAGGCGCCCGCCGTGATGCCGCGCTCCCAGCCGAATTCCGAGATGATCGGCGGATAGAACAGCGAGAACGCCGTACGCGCGTTGACACCGATCGCCATGGTGACGAAGGTCACCGCGACGATGATCCAGCCGTAGAAAAAGGGAAGTCGCATGTGGGTCTTCGTTGCCAGGGTCAGAGGACGAATACCTGTTTCAGCCCGCGCCCGCTGACGGTCAAGTCCCATGGACCGACAAAGTGGCACCAGCCCGCGTCAACTCGCTCAATGAACGGCGCAAATTGTGTGAAGCAATTCATAGACAGTCAGGCCTGGCGCGGCAGACTTGCGCGCGATGTCAACCACCTCGGCCATGCCAGTGACTTTCTGTTATCTGCGGGAATTCCGACCAGGCTCGGTCGGACGACTGGCAGCACCGGATACAACGATGGCGATCACTCCGACAGTACCGCCGCGCTCCCGGCCAAACTCGCCCACGATCGGCGGCAAGCGGGAAAACACCATTTCCTGCATTGACGCAGATCAATGGTGACGAGTTTTCGCCGCGAGATGATCCAGCCATGAAGTCGAGGGACGCATTTGCATCGCATGCTCAAGGCGCGAATGCCGCTTGGTCCGCACCCGGCCCACCCGTTGGAGGCATCGCGCTTGCGCGTCCGCGACCGCTTCCTCAAAGGTTGCAAACATCATACTGTACCAGTCCACTCGGTTGGCACATCCCTGCCGCATGAAGTCTTCCTTTATGACCTTGATGAAGATATCCTTTTCGCGTTGAGGTCCTTTCCTTTGTGCCGGATTTTAATCGCGTATCAGTAAAATTTGCAGAAGTATCAATAATATGATGACCCCATCGACGCCGGAAGTTCGACGACGTCTTGCGGCAATCCTTGCGGCAGATGTGGTCGGGTATACGCGCTTGATGGAGGCGCACGAGGAAAACACCCATACCCGGCTGATGCAATTGCGCTCGGAAATCCTCGACCCGGGCGTCACGGCGCAAAACGGAAGGATCGTCAAGAATACCGGTGACGGCTTCCTTGCAACATTCGATACCGCGCGCGACGCAACGCGGTGTGCTCTCTCACTGCAAGAGGCTGTTGCCGTGAATACAGCCGGGATGCCCGCTGACGAGCGCATCAGCTTTCGCATCGGGCTGAATGCCGCGGATATCATCGTTGAGGAAAATGACGTCTATGGCGAGGGCGTCAACATCGCGGCGCGTCTGCAGAACTACGCGCAAGCGGGCGGCGTCGTGATTTCGGGAGCCGTTGCGGAGCAGATCGGCCGGGACCTGGACGTCAGCGTGATTGATCTTGGCGATCTGCATCTTCGCAACATGGGCCGGCCTGTCCGCGTATATGCGCTCCACCGATCCATGCAGCCCGCGAAGCTTGTTGGCGAAGCCCCGGCAGGCTCGGAACCTCGCCCCTCGATTGCCGTTCTGCCGTTCCGAATGAACCTGACCACCCCGGAAGAGGGGTATTTCGCTGATGGTGTCGTTGACGACATCATTCGCGGCCTTGCCGGGCTCAAGGAGCTTTTCGTCGTATCACGCGGATCCAGCCTCGGCTTCAGCGGCCGCAACGTCGACGTGCGCGAAATCGGGCGCCGGCTCGGGGTTCGTTATGTCCTCTACGGGGGGATTCAGAGGACGATGACCTCGGTCCGTATCGTGACCGAACTCAGCGACGCCGAGTCGGGCGAAGTCATTCGCTCGGACTTGCATGAAGGCGACCTTCGCGAACTCTTTGCGCTTCAGGATCGGATTGCCATCAACGTTGTAAGACAGATCGCGCCGCAGGTTCGCGAGCGTGAACTTATGCGATCGATGCGGAAACATCCGCAGAACCTCACCGCCTACGATCTCGTATTGCAGGCGCTCGATCTGTTGTACCGGATGGACTACGATTCCTTTTCCAAGGCGCGCGGCCTGCTCGAGCAAGCCATTTCACACGATCCAAATTTTTCGTTGGCCTATTCCTACGTCGCGCTGTGGTATGTGTTCCGGATAGGGGAAATCGGATCGCCGGATCCCGAGGGTGATGTCATCGCCGGCGCCAGATACGCCAAGGAGGCGATCGATCGAGGCGGCGACGATGCATTCGCGCTGGCGGTATATGGTCACGTCCAGTCGTTCTTGCTGCATGACTTTCAAAGCGCAAGGAAAGCCCTCGACCGCGCGATTGCCGCCGGTCCAAGTTCGGCCATGGCCTGGACCATGGCGAGTGCTACATCCGGCTTTCTTGGCGATGGCCCAGCCGCCGTCCGCCAGGGCGAGCAGGGCGTCCGGCTCTCGCCGCTCGACGCGCGCTCGTTCTGGCACGAAGGGCTGTTCGGCCAGGCTCACTACGTGGATGGCGACTATGAGCAGGCGCTGGAGTGGGTGCGTGGCGCACTGAACCGCAACGGACTTATTCGCTTCAATCATCGTCTGCTCATCGTCACGCTTGGTGCCTTGGGCCGCCGTGAAGAAGCAGCGGAGGCGGCCCGCCGCTACCTGGAAATTCAACCCGGATTTCGCATTTCGTCCTACGCGCCACACTGCCCGTTTCGTGGCGGTGCATTGGAAACCTGGCTCGGCCACCTGCGATCGGCGGGGCTTCCTGATTGACTGGTATTGCTGACGGCAACTGCCGAGAGAGGGAGAGACGTCGATGACAGGCAACACAGGTAACACGGGCAATACCGGAAACACCGGCAATACCGGCAACACCGGAAACACCGGCAACATTGGAGGGGGTGGCTGGTTTATTTCAGACCGCGTTGATTTGCCATTCGTCACGAGGCTCGACCCCTCGGGCACAGCCGAGCTTGGCAGCCTGCGACGGACGCCACCGACGCATTTCGGCAGCCGACAATGGTCTGCAAACTGGTATGCGTGGCGTGTCCTGCATCAGTTCATCGCCAATGTCCCCACCTGGGCGGCCACCATCGATGCTGACGCCACCTTCACCCAAATTCGGGCCGACCTGATCGCCAATTATGCCGCCCAAATCGACAACCTCGTGCTCGCCGCGCGGGATGAACGGCCGGATGCCATGGGCGCGATCCTCTCGCAGGACGTTGAATTCTTCTCGGATTTTCTCGCCGTGCTGACCGCCAGGCCTGGTTCGCATCCGCAAACCTGGCGCCTATTGAATATCGCGAGTTTGATTGGGTCCTTTGCTGCATTGTATTTCAAGGACAAGTACGATTTGCCCCGGCCGTCGCAGATTTGTCCCGCTTTGCTGCCGCCGATCCAGGTCCCCGGTCACTCGTCCTGGCCCAGCGGGCATTCGACCCAGGCGCATTTTATGAAGAACTGCATGCTTCGGGTGTTCGCCGCAACGACAATGTCTGGGGCCGACCAGGGCGTATGGAAGTCCGACCTGTCGATTCTGGCGGATTCGATTGCCCGAAACCGCGAGATCGCCGGTGTGCACTATCCGAAGGATTCAGAAGCCGGCGCCAGAATCGCCGATCTGTTGGACACCGTCATTCTGACGCCAACCACCGTGCTGATGTTTGACGCCGCAATCACGGCTGCCGCAGGCGAATGGCAATGAGCAACCAGGATGGGCAGAGCCCCACATACGACGTCGAGGGCGCGACGAAGGTCATCAAGGATTCGACGACCAGCGTTCTTCCCCCTACCGGCTTTCGCACGTTGGTGGCGTCGCAGGACGAGCTGAAGGCGCTCGGTTTTCCAAGACGACCGGACCCGGCGCGTCAGCCGGCCGAGTATGCATTCTGGCAAAAGATGTTCAGTCCGACGGTGGCCTTCGAGGCCTTCGATTTCCAGGTGCTTTCCCCGGTCACTGCGGGCCTCCGCGGATCTTTCGCCCAATCGCCGCGTCGGGAAAGCAGCCTCAACTGGTCCGGTGCCTACATCACGCCGAGGGATGGCACCATCTTCTCGTCGATCTGGGGCAAGTTTCAGGTTCCAACACCAACCCGGCCGGCCGGCGGCCTGGCCAGCGAGACGTATCACAGCTCGACCTGGATCGGCTTCGATGGACAACGTCGGTATTACAGATCGACCTTGCCGCAAATTGGCACCGCGCAGAACATCGACCCAGCCACGGGCGCGGGCAGCCCGACGACGTCGTTCTTCGCGTGGTGGCAATGGTGGGTAAGGGGCGACCCGGCTAAAGCGTTTCCCGTAACGCTTGTGTCGCCGAAGGTTCATGCCGGCGATCTGATCATGTGCCTCATGCAGGTAGCGCCGGATCGCACGGGTGTGTCGTTCGTGATCACGAACCTTACGACCAGTCGCTCCGTACAGTTCTTTCAAACCGCACCCCTCACCCATCTTGGGCAGCCCTTCAAGATTCCCGGCGCAACGGCGGAATGGGTGATGGAGAGGTCGGCCGCCCCGGGAAATCCAACCCCCTTGCAGCTTCCAGACTACGGTACGGTGGTTTTCCACGACTGCGGCGCGTCGGCGATCAACACGGATACCGGAGCGATGGTGGAGCGCAATCTCTCCGGCGCGAAGCTCATCGACATGCATGTCGTGAAGGAGAAGGAGAAGCCGGAAAGAACCGAGAAGCCTTCCATCGCGAAGCCGATCGGTTCGACGGAGTTTCTGACGCACTTCCGCTAGCTTACCCCAACGCGTGGCTTTCATGGCCGAAATAGGCGCGCTCGAGCCGGTGCGCGAGGTCGCTCTCCCCGGTCGGCGCCTCCAGCGCGATCGCGCCCTGCACCAGCGCGTAGACGCGATCGGCACAGGCGAGCGCCTTCTCCAGCAGCTGCTCGACCAGCAGCACAGAGGTGCCCTGCTCGCGCAGCCGGCCGATGACGTTGAGGACCCGATCGACCAGCACCGGCGACAGCCCCGCGGACGGCTCGTCGAGCATCAGGAGCCGCGGCCGGCGGACCAGGCCCTGCGCCACCGTCAGCATCTGCTGCTGCCCGCCCGACAGCGCGCCGCCGCGTTCATGCCGCTTCTCGGCGATCTCGGGAAAGAACGCCAACGCCTCCTCGATCCGTACGGCGCGCTCGGTGCGCGGCAGGTCGTAACCGGCGAGCAGCAAATTGTCGGTGACCGAGATCTGCGTGAACACGCGATGTCCCTCGATCACATGCACGAGCCCGGCCCGCGCGGCATCGCGCGGCGTCGCGTTGGTCATGTCGCGGTCGCCGAACCGGACCCGCCCGGCAGTGACCGGCAACAGTCCGGACATCGCGCGCAGCAGCGTGGTCTTGCCGGCACCGTTGGGCCCGAGCAGCGCCACGACCTCGCCGGCGGCAATCGTGAGGTCGATGCCGTGCAGCACACGGATCTTGCCGTAGCCGGACTCCAGCCCATTGACCGCGAGCAACGGTTCAGCCGCCGAGATAGGCACTGACGACCTCCTTGTGGACACGAATCTCCGCCGGAGTTCCCGCCGCCAGCGTCCGGCCCAGATTGAGCACGGTGACCTGGTGGCAGATGTCGAAGATCAGATCGGCATGGTGCTCGACCAGCAGCACGCCGGTGCCGCGGCGGCAGATCGCCTTGATCAGGCTGGCGAGCCGCTCGATCTCGTCATTGGAGAGACCCGCGGCGGGCTCGTCGAGCAGCAGGAAGTCCGGATCGAGCATCAGCGCCCGCGCAATCTCGATGAAGCGCAGCTCGCTGTGCTGCAGGCGATCGGCGCGTATGTCAGCGAGCGCCTCGAGGCCGACGACGCCAAGCAGCGTGTGCGCCTTGGCGGCGAGCAGACGCTCGTCGGCGCCGTTGCGCGGCAGTGCGAGCATCGCCTCGACGAAATTGGCCCGGCCCTCGATCGAGCCGCCGATCATGACGTTCTCCAGCACCGAAGCTTCGCCGACCACCCGCGGCGTCTGGAAGGTGCGCGCGATGCCGCACGCGGCGCGCTTGACCGGCTGGCCCGCGGCCAGGGCTTCGCCGCCAAGCGTCATGGTGCCGGCTTTGGCGGCATAATAGCCCGAGATCACGTTGAGCGTCGTGGTCTTGCCGCTGCCGTTCGGTCCGATCAGCCCGTGGATCGCGCCGGGCGCGATATCGAGATCGAGACCGTCGATCGCCTTCACATTGCCGAAGCTCAGCGCGATGCCGCGCAGTTGCAGCGTCTTGCCGCCGTCCCTGCGGCGCACGATGTCGGCGAGTGCAGCGGGGCGCGGGAGGATGGCGCGGTTGCTGGCGAGCGGACGACGGTTGCGGAAATCGAGCAGCGCCGCGATGCCGCCCGGCATCACCAGCACGATCACGAGCAGCAGCACCGCGTAGAGGAAGGTCGACCATGCCGCGAGCGGCGCCGCGATCTCGGGCAGAATGGTCAGGATGATGGTGCCGAGCATCGGGCCAAGGATCGAGCCGCGGCCGCCGATCAGGATCGCGATGAAGAACAGCACCGAAAGATCGAAGGTGAAGGCATCGGGCGTGATATAAGTCTGCAGGGTCGCGAACAGTCCGCCGGCGATCGCCGCCAGCGCGCCGGCGAACAGGAAGATCGCGATCAGCATTTTCGGCTTGGAGATGCCGCTGGCCTCGGCGGCGACCTCGGCGTCGCGCACCGCGATCAGCGCGCGACCGAACCGGCTCCGCGCGACATTGGCGCTCATCCAGGTGGTCAATGCGGCGAAGGCGATGCAGAGGGCGTAGAAGCCCCACGGCGTATTGAACGGCACCGGGAATTCCGGACCGGCGATGCCGATGCCGCCGCCGGTCACGCTCTGCCAGGCCAGCGCGATCTGCGTCACGATGGTCGCAAAGCCGAGCGTCGACATCGCGAAGTAGAAGGTGCGCAGGCGCAGGGCCGGCAGGCCGACGACCACGCCGAAGATCGCGCCGATCAAGCCGGCGATCGGCAAGGCGACGAACACCGGAATCGCCGGCATCACATTGCCGGCAACCAGCACGCTCGTCGTGTAGGCGCCGAGCGTCAGCAGCGCGACATAGCCGATCGCAAGGTGACCGGCAAAGCCGACCACCAGATTGAGGCCCGACACCAGCACCCAATAGATCGCCATGCGGGTGCCGATCAGCACCCAGTAATCGTTGCTGACGAACGGCAGCAGCACCGCCGCCACCAGAATGCCGAGGAACGGCAGGACGTGCGGCAGCGCGGCGCGCCATGCGCCGCTGTCGGTTCGGGGCGGAGCGGCGGCGACCGTGGTCATCACACCCTCCGCGCGGTCGAAGCGCCGAACAGCCCTTGCGGCGCGGCGAGCAGCACCACGATGAACAGCGTGAACACCGCGACCGAGGAGAAGATGCCGCCGACCAGGAAGTTCGCGGCCTGCTGGAACAGGCCGAGCGCCAGCCCGCCGATGATCGCGCCTCTGTTGTTGCCGAGCCCGCCCAGCGCCACCGGCACGAAGCCGTAGAAGTTGAGCAGCGCGCCGTTGGCGAAGAAGGCGAGCAGCAACTGCCCGCCGGAAAACCCGGCGATGCCGCCGACCACGCCGGCAAGCGCGTAGCTCGCGACGCGCAGATTGCGCTCGGGCAGGCCGAGCGCCCGTGCCGCAAAATTATCCTCCGCGATGGCGAGGAACGCGCGGCCGACCAGGGTGCGGCGGTAGAGCCATTCAAGGCCGATGATGGTGACGGCGCAGGCGAGGACCGGCAGCCAGAATTTCTCGTCCCAAACGCCCTCGCCGAATCCTGCGATGCGCGGGAACGGCTGCGGCTCGGTGCCCCATTTGATCGCGGTGATTTGCTGGATCATCAGCGCGACCGCGAGGGTCGAGAGCACGTAGAGATGCTGGTCGAGGCTCTTGAGCACCGGCCGCACCGCGACGAATTCGGTGATGATTCCGATCACCGCGCAGCAGAGCAGCGTCAGCACGAAGCCGACGGCAAGGGGCAGGCCGAGCTTCAGCGTGAACATCGAGCCGAACACGCCGCCCAGCATCGCGAGCTGGCCGGCGGTGAAGCTCATCACCCGCGAGGTCGAGAACATCGTGTTGTAGGTGACGCCGACGAGCGCGTAGATCGCGCCCGCTGCGAGACCGGATGCAAGGATCGAGGCCAGCATCGGCTGCGCCCTCGCCCTTCTATGTATACCCCGGCGCCAGCGCGAAGGTGCCGTCCTTGGCGGTAGAGGCTTCCGACATCACGATCTCTTCGGTCAAATAGCCGTTGTGCTCGGTCGGCGAGAAGCGGTAATTGCCGAAATAGCCGGGATAGGTCGACAGCGTGTTCCAGTACTTGATGATGCCGGCGCTGTCGGTCGAGCCGCTTTCGGCGACTGCCTTGGCGATCAGCTCGATGCAATCGATGCCGCCGGCGACCCACCACAACAACGTGTCGTTCAGCGCGATGTTGGCCTTGGTCAGGCGCGCGACCAGGTCCGCGCTCTTCGCTGGCAGCTTGCCGGCGCCGTCATAGCTGCAGCTCTTGTAGCCGATCGCATAGACCTTCTTCCAGTTCTCCGGCTTGGCGACCAGGCTCGCAAGCTCGCCCGACGCCATCGAGGGATGCCCGACAAAGGGCACGTCCCAGCTCATCGCGGCGCGGGTGTTGAACATGCGCGCCTCCATGCCGGTCGAGACGCTCCACACCACGATCGCTTCCGCGCCGGCATTCTTGGCGCGCAGCATGTCCGGCGTCATGTCGGGCTGCGTTGCGTCGATATTGGCCTGATAGGCCACCTCGGCGCCGTCCTTCTTGAACGCCGCGACGGAGGCGCCGACCGCGGTGACGCCATAGCCGGTGGTGTCGCCGATCACCGCGACCTTCTTCACCTTGAGGATCTTGAGACAGTAATTGCGCACGGCATCGTCCCATTGGTTGTTCGACGGCGCGATGCGGAACGCGTTGGGGAACTTGACCGGGTCGATCAGGGTCTCGACGACGCAGGGATGCAGGTCCGGCATCTTGGCGCGCGCCATGATCGGCGTTGTCGCCAGCGCCTCGCCCGAGTTCAGCGGGCCCCAGATCGCATGCACCTTGGCCTGGCTGATCAGCTCCTGCGTGGCGTTCACCGCCTTGGTCGGATCGCCCTGGGTGTCGCGCATCACGAGCTCGATCTTGCGGCCCTTCACCCCGCCGGCGCCGTTGATGGCGTCGACAGCGAAATTGACGCCGCGGTTGAAGCCGACGGTCGGCGCCGAGCTCGGGCCGGTGATCGCCGCGAGACAGCCGATCTTGATCGGTTCCGACTGTGCGATAGCAGGAACTGGGAAGGAAAATGACGCGGCCCCCAGTGCGCCGGCGCTGCCCAACAAAACGTCACGGCGTGACATAGCCATGTGATGCCTCCCTGTTTCCCTCTCGGCGCCCGTCGTTTGTTGCGGGACGTCCGTTCATTGATTGTCCGCGCGCTCAGGGGCCGCGGTTATGCGGACCAAGTCTGGGCCGGATGCGAAGCTCTTGTCCAGCCCCTCGGGCGACATTGGGCTTCGCCAAACTTTCATGGCCGAGGCCGCCGCGTCCAGTGCCCGGCATTGACCGCGCCGACGGGTATCTCGCCGGCAATGATCTTCGCGACCTGGCGTACCGTCTCGGATGACTGATGCTCGATCGCCTGCGGCGTCAGGCCGCCGACATGCGGCGTTGCGATCACATTGTGCAGCTTCGCAAGCTCGAGCGTCGGCATCTGGTCCGGCGCGCGGCCGACATCCATCGCGGCACCCGCAATGCGGCCATCGCGCAGCGCGGCCGACAGCGCCGCCTCGTCGACGAGGTTTCCGCGCGAAAGGTTGATGAAGAATGCGTGCTTCGGCATCCGCGCCAGTGCGGCCTGCCCGATCAGGTTTTCGGTCTGCGCGTTGGCGATCGCGAGACAGACAACGTAGTCGGCGCGTGCCAGCAGATCGTCGAGCGGCAGATGCCGGATCGCCGCATCATCGATCGTCACGAAGGGATCGGCGACCAGCACATTCATGCCGAGCACCTTTGCGATCCCGGCAAGACAGCGCCCGATGCTGCCATAGCCGATGATGCCGATCGTGCTTCCCGCAAGCTGGCGGCCCATCACGACCTCAGGCGCCGCGCCCGCATGATAGTCCGCGGTCGCCCGCGAGACGCCGCGCGACAGATCGACCATGAAGCCGAGCGCGAGCTCGGCGACCGACTGGACGAAGCCGGCGCTCGCCTGCGTCACCAGCACGCCGGCGGCGGAGGCCGCGGCCACGTCGATATTGCGGATATCGACCGCGCAGCGCACAAAAGCACGCAGCTTCGGCAGCTGCGGAAAGATCTCACCTCGCCCCTGAGTCATGCGGTCGGCGACGATGATGTCGACATCAGCCGCGGCCTCGACCAGTGCAGCCGCGTCGAGCGCGTCCTCGCCCTCGTGCAACTTGACGTCGGCGACCGCGCGCAGGCCGTTCAGGCTGCGCTCGCCGTAATAATCGCGGCGCATCTGCGGGGTATGGGCGAGCAGCACCTTCACGATCGCATCCCCCTAATAGCCGAGCGCATGCGGCAAGGCCGTGCTGATCGCCGGTACGAAGGCGATCACCAGCAGGCACAGCAACAGCAGGCCGAGATAGCCCGCGATCGGCTTGATGGTCTGTTCGATCGGCACGTTGCCGATCAGGCAGGCGCCGTAGAGCCCAAGGCCAAGTGGCGGAGCAAAGAGCCCGAGCCCCATCGCGATCACAAGCACCACGCCGAAATGCAGCGGATCGATGCCGAGCTTGATGGCAACCGGCAGCAGCAGCGGGCCGAAAATGATCAGCGCCGCGGCGCCTTCGAGCACCGAGCCCATCACCACCAACACCAGGATCGACAGCAGCATGAACAGCCAGACCCCGTGGCTGCCCGAGATCGCCAGCATGAGGTCGCCGACGGCATGCGGCACCTGCTGCAGCGTCAGGATGAAGGCCAGCGACTGCGCCGCGGCGACGATGAACAGCACCAGCCCTGAACGAACAGCCGATTGGACGAAGCAATGCGCCAGACTCCTCGCACCGAGCTCACGGAACAGCAGGCTGCCGACGGCGATGGCATAGACCGCGGCGAAGGCGGAGATCTCGGTCGCGGTGGCAAAGCCGCTCTTGAAGCCGAAGAAAATCATGAAGATCAGCCCGAACGAGGCGATCGCACCGGTCCAGAGTCCCGATACCGCGGCGCGCGGCTCGGCTTCCACGTTCGCAGCGGGACGCTTGCCGAAGATGATCGACACCACAATCAGCGCCAACGCCATCAGCGCGGCCGGCAACATGCCGGCGACGAACAGTCCGCCGATCGACAGATTGGCGACGAAGCCGAGGATGATGAGGTTGATGCAGGGCGGAATGGTCTCCGCCATCACGGCGGAGGCGGCGAGCAGCGCCACCGCCCCGCCCGGGTTCTGCCGCGAGCGGCGCGCCGCCGGGATCAGCACCGAGCCGACCGCGGCAACGTCGGCCATCTTGGAGCCCGAGATGCCGGAGAACAGCACCATCGACATCACCATGACGACGTTGAGCCCGCCGCGCATCCGTCCGACCGCGCGCTGCAGCAGTTCGATCAGCCGGACCGACATGCCGTTGGCTTCCATCAGGTAGCCGACCAGGATGAAGAACGGGATCGCGAGCAGCACGAAATTGTCGATGCCGCGCGCCATCTGCTGGGCGAAGATCACGCCGGGCAGCGTGCCCTCGACCCAGATGAAGATCAGCGCCGCCAGCGCCAGCGCAAAGCCGATCGGCAGTCCGCCGAACAAAGTGAGGAAGAAGCCGATCAGCATCAACGCCTGCGACGACGGCACGGACGACGGCGCCAGCGCATCCCAGGCCAGATAAATGCCGACGATGACGGTGGTCGCGACGATGGCTGCCGCCATGTCGCGCGGCGGCCGGCCACAGAACGTCTCGAACGCGAAGATCGTCATGAACGCCGCGCCGATCCCCATCGGATAGAACGTCCATTCCAGCGGCAGGCCGGAGCCGGAGGTCTGGCCGGTGGTCAGCCAACCCATCTTGACGGCGTTGAACGCAACATAGCTGGCGATGATGGTGACGAGCAGCGCACCGACCGCATCGACGGCGCGCCGCACGCCCGGCGGCAGCATGTTGACGAAGAAGGCGACGCCGAGGTTTTCGCTGCGCGCGAGCGCGCTCGCGGCGCCGAAGAAGCTCGACCCCACCATCAGGCCGCGGGCGACGTCGTCGGACCATTCGACCGGCGCGTTGAACAGGAAGCGGGCCAGCACCGAGACGCAAACCACCACGAGATCGGCGGCAAGCAGCAGCGCGGCGATCGCGTCACTGACGGCAAGCAGCGGCGCCGTGATCCGATCGGCGCTGCTTCTCGCCTCGACTGCGGCGACTGACATGCGCCGACCTCAGGCCTGCGTGGCGCGGATCAGGTCGACGACGGCCTTGGCCTCGGGCCGCGCCTTGATGAAATTGTCGGTCTGCGGCAGCACGCGCTTGCGGAACGCCTCCTTGTCACATTCGACGACGGTGACGCCCTTCTCCACCAGCGCCGCAAGCGCCTCCTTCTCCACCGCAAGGCCGTGCGCGCGGGTGTCGATCGCGGCCTTGTTCGCCGCGTCGAGAAAGCCTTCGCGCAGCTTGGGAGCCATGCGGTTGAAGCTGGTGTCGCTGAAATAGACCGCGAGCGGCGAGAAGATGTGCTGGGTCAGCGCATAGTGCTTCGCCGTCTCGTAGAATTTGCTCGCCAGGATGGTCGGCGGATCGTGTTCGAGACCGTCGAGCACGCCGGCCTGCAGCGCCGTATAGATCTCGCCGAACGCCAGCGGCGTTGCGGCGGCGCCCATCAGCCGCAGGCACTCGGTGATGATCGGATTGGGCAAGGTGCGGATTTTCAGGCCGGCGAGATCCTCCGGCGTCTTCACCGGCTTCTTCGCCAGCACGCTGCGCGCGCCGAAATTATAGGCCCAGCCGATGATGTGAATGCCTGCGCCCTTGAGCAGCGCAGCCTCGATCGGCTTCGCCGCGCCGGCGTCGAATGCCTTGGTCTGCTGCTGGAAGCTGGTGAAGAGGTAGCCGAGGTCGAAGGTGCCGACCAGCGGCACGAGATTCGCCGAGATCGACGAACCCGACACCATCAGGTCGATCACCCCGAGCTTCACCGAGTTGATGACGTCGATCTCCTGGCCGAGTTGATTGTCGGGGAAGAAGGTGACCTCGATCTGCTCGCCGAGCCCGTTCGCCTTCAGGCTCTTGACCAGATTGTCGTAGTAGACGCGGCCATTGGCGTATTTGGGATCGTTCGGAAGCGACGACGAGCATCGCATCTTCATGGTCGCGGCCTCGGCGCGGCCGATGATGGCGGGCGCGGCGGCAATCCACGCGGTCGCGGCGACCGACGACTGCAGCACAATGCGGCGGCTCACGCGGTTCGACGTCATGATGGTGCTCCTCCCCGGGAACGGATCTTTTGTTGTGTTGGCCGCCCGCTTGACGGCGTGAGCTTGGCAGCCGATTTGTCATAATGTATGACAAATCGGATACGGTTGTGCAAGAGCGCGGCTCGGCGGCGGCGCAGGCTGCAACCGCAGCGAGGCCCTCGATGTTCCAGACATCCAACGCGTTGCGTCGGAGCGTGCACAGCCAGGTCACCGACCGCGTCGGCAGCAGCATCGTGCGCGGCGAGATCGGCGTCGGCGAAACGCTGCCGCCGGAAATCCGGATCTGCGAGATGATGGACGTCAGCCGCACCGTGGTGCGCGAGGCGATCCGCACCTTGACCGGCAAGGGCCTGATCGAGTCGCGGCCCAAGAGCGGCACGCGGGTTCGGCCGCCCGAGCAGTGGAATCAGCTCGATCCCGACGTGCTGCGCTGGCACCTCGAGAGCGCGGAGATCGACCGTTATCTCGCCAAGCTGTTCCAGCTGCGCGTCGCGGTCGAGCCGGCCGCGGCGGCGCTCGCGGCGACCCAAGCCGAGGAGGTCGACGTCGCCCGCATCCGCGCCGGATGCGACGGCATGGACGCGGCAAAGACCAACGAGGAGTTCGTCGCCGCCGACATCGCGTTCCACCAGGCGATCTATTTCGCCACCCGCAACGAATTCTTCTGGCCGATCGCCCAGATGTTCGAGATCACGCTGCGCCAGAGTTTTACGATCGCAGCGCCGGGCTCGCACCGTCCGCGGGCGCTGCGCGAGCACCGCGCAGTGCTGGACGCGATCGCCGCCGGAGATGCAGACGGCGCGCGCCAAGCTACCGTCGTGCTGCTGGCGAATTCCGCCGACGATCTGGTGCGAATCCGTGGCCGGGAGTTCGACACGCCACGTCCAGCCAAGCGCCGATGATGTTGGTGACTGCGGTCGTGATAACCTCACTGCTTCCACATGGTCGTCCTGGCGAAAGCCAGGACCCATAACCACCGCAAGTGGTTGTGACCGGGATCGTGGCCCCAGCGTCGCGCAAGACCTGACATTTGGGGTAATGGGTCCTGGCTTTCGCCAGGACGACATCGAATATGGGGCGCGACCTACATCCCAATCGTCGTCCCTGCGAAAGCAGGGACCCATACGCCGCGGCCGATGTTGTCGGTGGGACTCGTCATTCCAGCGTCGCGCAACCATGTGCAGCTGTGGTTATGGGTCCCTGTGTCTTGGAAGTCTGTCAGGATGAGGGTGGGCGGGAAGC
>NZ_JBXEJO010000106.1:0-24545 GCF_056837965.1 Bradyrhizobium ferriligni | reverse complement strand
GCATGCGGGAGAGGGAGCGCACCGCCTTCTCGGCGGCGATCAGGCGATCCGCCTCAGTTCATCGGGCTGCGGCCGGTTTCCTTGAGGAATTCGTCGATCAGCGGCTGGCCGACGCGCGAGGCCACGTCCTTGTAGACCGGCATCATTGCCTTGCGCATCGCCTCGTCCTGCTCCGGCGTCAACGCGACGATCTCGGTCTTGCCGGCCTTCTTGATCTCGGCGAGCGCGTCGTCGTTCTCCTTGGCCGACTGGCTGTTGCCGAACTCGGTGGCTTCCTTCATCGCCTTGGAGAGCTGCTCGCGGATATCGGCCGGCAGGCCGTCCCAGAACTTCTTGTTCACGACCACGACGTAGCCGATGTAGCCGTGATTGGTGACGGTGGCGTACTTCTGCACCTCATGCATTTTCTGGGTGTAGATGTTCGACCAGGTGTTCTCCTGGCCGTCGACCACGCCGGTCTGCAGCGCCTGGTAGACGTCGGAGAATGCCATCACCTGCGGGATCGCGCCGAGTGCGCGGAACTGGGCTTCCAGCACCTTCGACGACTGGATGCGGAACTTAAGCCCCTTGTAGTCGGCGGGCGCGACCAGCTTCTTGTTCGCGCTCATCTGCTTGAAGCCGTTGTCCCAGTAGGCGAGACCGGTCATCCCCTTGGAATCCAGCTTCTTGAGCAGCTGGGCGCCGAGCGGGCCGTCGGTGACCTTCCGCAGCGACTTCAGGTCGGGCAGGATGTAGGGCAGATCGAAGACTTCGAATTCCTTGATGCCGATCGGGCCGAACTTCGAGTTCGACGGCGCCAGCATCTGCACGGCGCCGAGCTGCAACGCCTCGAGCTCTTCCTTGTCCTTGTAAAGCGTCGAGTTCGGGTAGACCTCGACCTTCACCTTGCCGCCGGTGTACTTCTCGGCGAGTTCCTTGAACTTGTCGGCCGCCTTGCCCTTCGGCGTATCCGAGGCCACCACGTGGCTGAATTTGAGAACGATCGGCGACTGCGCCGCCGCAGGCCCGACAAAGGTCAAGGCCGCGATCGATGCCGCAGCCAATATGAGTTTACGCATGTTTCCTCCCGCGTAATTGCGGAGCGCGAATACCGGCCCCGAGACATCCGGTCGCACCATTACAGACAAGCAAAGACGATTGCCATTGCCCCTTTAGCAGGGGCCAATTGCACGATTGCTGCACTGCAAAATTCGATGCGGCGGTATCCCCTTCGGCTCTTGCGACCGTTCAATGACACCGCCCGCACGCTGTGCCCGGCCACGGCAATGAGGTCAATGCGAGGTTTGGCAATGGCGGGTTCGCCGGGCGCGAATGCTGCGCGTGTTTTTTGCCGGCTGTCGTCCCTGCGAAAGCAGGGACCCATACGCCGCGGCAAATGTTGCAGATGGGACTCTTCGTTGTCGTCCTGGCGAAAGCCGGGATCCATAATCACCGCATTTGATTGTGAACGAGGTCGTGGCCCCAGCATCGCGCAACAAATCTCATTTGGGGTAATGGGTCCTGGCTTTCGCCAGGACGACACTGAGTATGTTGGACGACGTGTGGCTCACGCTTCCGTAGTCTCGCGGCGCATTGCGTCCGAGCTTTGCACCTTGTTCCGCCCTCTCATCATCAGAGGGCGCAGGGAAAGCCGGGTCCCGATCGCACCCATGGGCGCCGTGCTAAAGGTAGAAAGCACGGGGATAGGACCACAGGTGTAACCGGAAACAACCCGGCTTTCCCTGCGCGATGGGTTACGGCTTATACGTGCTCTCCCCGGCGAGACTTGACTTTGTTGTCACCGTCTTCGCAAAGCACTTTCGCGTCTTGCGAGAGGACACCTGCCGCTAGGGCGTCAGGACCACACGACTTCACCGTCCGCTTCATGCGCACTCGTCAGTTGCGCAATCGGCGTCCACCGCATCTCGACCCACGTTCGTGACGACCGCGAAGCGCCCCTCGATCGGGTGAGACGGGGCAAACCATACACCGAGCTGCACTTCGGATAAAGCGAAATATTTTTGCTGCGGGGCTTGCGCCGTCGGGCAAATCAGTGGCAACGGCCCTCCCCGGTCCGTTCGTCATTGCGGGCGACGCATCCGCGTCCAATGTCGCCTCGCCGCGCGGACGGAATCCGGTCGATCAGGCATCATTCCTTCCGCAGGATCTTATCCATGGCCTTTCCACGGGCCAGCTCATCGATCAGTTTATCCAGGTAGCGAATTTCCCGCATGGTCGGCTCCTTGATTTCCTCCACCCTGACACCGCACACCACGCCCTTGATCAGGGCCCGAGAAGGATTCATTTCAGGCGCCTTTGCGAAGAACGTTTCGAAGTCGGTTTGTTTTTCCAACTGAGCTTCCAGCTCCTTCGGACCGTAGCCGGTCAACCAGGAGATCACCTGATCGACCTCCGCTTTCCTGCGTCCCTTCTTCTCCGCTTTCGCGACATAGAGCGGGTAGACGCTTGCGAAGCTCGTTGTATAGATCCGATGCTTGGCCATGAATTGCTCCGAACGTTCGTATTCCGGGGTCTCGACGGGGAAATATTAGTCCTGGGTTGAACCGGCTTCGCCAATCCGAAGTGTCGCATGTGGCTGGGGGCATGGCGATGGCCTGTGCGTCCCGTTTCGTCCCCAGCGCTCACCTGCGGCGGCGCGCATGCGTTGGCAGCAATCGCTCTACAGCGACGGCAACCGCTCTGGGGCAGCGCCCCACCCGATCCGTTAGATCACCACCATGTCCAATCCACCGGCGGAAACAAGGCGCCACCGCGGGATCGAACATCAGGATCGAACGCAGGAGTTTTCAACGATGAACCAGATGATCCGCAATACTCAGGAGACAAGCATGAACCGCGACAACGCCTCGCACGCCGATCAGGCGGGGCCAAACGAGTTGGTGCCATCACGCTACGCGCTGAAGATCGGCGAGATCGACGTGCTGGTCGTCAGCGACGGGGTGCTGCCGCTGCCAACCAAGATGCTGGCGCACAATGCCGAGCCGGCCGTCCGCGCAGCCTGGCTGGACGACATGTTCCTGCCGCCGGACGCGTTCGACTGGGCCCTGAACGTGGTCGTGGTGCGAAGCGGCGGGAAAACCATCCTCGTCGACGCCGGGCTGGGGTCGGACCCGGACCTGCACCTGCCCAAGGCCGGGCAGACGGTCAAGCGACTGGAGGCCGCCGGCATCGATCTTGGGTCCGTCACCGACGTGGTGCTGACCCACATGCACATGGACCATGTGGGCGGGCTGCTCGTCGAGGGCCTGAAGGAGCGGCTGCGTCCGGACCTGCGGATCCATGTGGCGGCCGCCGAGGTCAAGTTCTGGGAGGCGCCCGATTTCTCCCGCGTCTCGATGCCGCCGGGATTCCCTGACGCGCTTCGTGCGACCGCCAAGCGGTTCAGGAAAGAGTACCAGAGTCAGTTGCGGCTGTTCGACGAGGAGCACGAGGTGGCGCCCGGAGTGGTCGTCCGTCGCAGCGGTGGCCATACCCCCGGTCACAGCGTGGTTCGCCTGGCGTCCGGCGGCGACCGGCTGACATTCGCCGGTGACCTCGTGTTCGCGGTCGGCTTCGAGCACCCCGAATGGTACAACGGCTTCGAGCACGATCCCGAAGAGGCGGCCCGCGCCCGGATCAGTCTGTTGCGGGAACTGGCGGCGAACCGCGAGCTGCTGGTTGCCACGCATATGCCGTTCCCGTCCGTCGGACATGTCGCGGTCGAGGGTGACGCCTTCCGTTGGGTGCCGGTGTTCTGGGACTACTGAGACCCTGTCGAGTTAGAGCCGAACCGGGGCGCGTACTCATATCGATCATGGGTGCGCGCTCCGGCTTCCGCGCGGCCCTTCTGAGCAAAGGTCGGCTACGGGCCACAAGCGGTTATTCAAGCCGGTCGAGAGCGAATTAGCTTGCCTTGCTTTGAGTCCTTTTGCACTCTCAGGCAAAGGAGGCCGATGCATGAAGATAATGACCGTCGCGTGCGCTCTCGGAGCGGCCCTCGTGCTGTGCAACCTCGGGACGTCTGGTGCTGAAGCCCGGGCGCGGAAGGCACAAGTCGTTCATGAACCAAGGAGGGTCATTATCCCGACGCCCGTGATAAGGCCAACTCCGTGGGATTATTATATTGTTCCACGATATCAATATCGCCCTGAAGACGACCGGGTCGACCCATACGCCCCGCCCCTGGAGTCGTCGTGGCGCCTCTATGAGGCGTGGCGGTGGCCATACTGGTGGTGAACGGCGATCGCGCCAAACAGATCGCATTCCGAGTGGTGATCGTCCCCTGACGGACGGGGACTAGCTGTGAAGTTGCGCGTTGAGGCCGTCCCAATTTGGTGTACGTCTGGTTGCCTCAAGAGCGCCACTCTGGGAATTCCGACGAAAAAGCAGGCCCTTCTGGCCCGAGAGTTCCTTGGCTTTCAGCACTCGGCCATCTTCCAAAAGGATGCGCGCGCCTGCCGTGACATAACAGCCCGCTTCGACGATACAATCGTCACCCAATGAAATGCCGATACCGGCGTTGGCTCCGATCAGGCAGCGCTCGCCAACTGTAATCCTCTCTTTCCCTCCTCCGGACAGAGTACCCATGATCGACGCTCCGCCGCCAACGTCGCTGCCGCTTCCGACAACCACACCGGCGCTGATCCGGCCTTCGACCATGCAGGGACCGAGCGTACCCGCGTTGAAATTGCAAAAGCCTTCATGCATGACGGTCGTGCCCGGCGCCAGGTAGGCCCCGAGCCTTACGCGATCCGCATCTGCAATTCTCACCTCCGCAGGCGTCACATAATCGGTCATGCGCGGAAACTTATCCACGCCTGTCACCTCAAACGCGAGGCCACGCTTTCGTGCTTCCATTCGCGCGTCCGGTACACGAGAGCACTCACAGGGACCGAAGGTCGTCCAGGCAACATTAGGTAACAGACCGAAAACACCCTCGAGGTTCAGGCAATTCGGCTGGACGAGCCGGTGGCTCAGCAGATGGAGTCGAAGATACGCGTCGTGCACGTCAGTCGGCGCAGATGCAAGGGAGCCAATTTCCGTACGGATTGGAACGATGTCGACATTGCGAATGTCGTCGTGTCGCGCATATCCGTCCGCCGACTCGCCCAACGATCTGCTGATCTCGTCGCTCGCCAGCCGCACCGTTGCCGCCTTGTCGGCCTCCGCAACCAGGCGCAGCTGAAGAAACCAGGAATCCAGCACGCGACCGTCAGCGGCAATCGTTGCAAATCCCTCGCCTCTCGCGCCCCTCAGTTCCATCGCCATTCGAATGTCTCACACTACGATCCTGCACGTCATGCATACGCGAGTTTTCGTGGAAATGGCAACTTCCGGACTCTCAAACACGTCCGCTTCGGGCAACGGGCGACATGAGTCCACGCCGCAGCGACGCCCCGCTCGTACGCTCTGAGCGATCGACGGTGCTTGCGGTGCCGTGTCGGGCGAGCGAGTAGCCGGGTCGGCCGGCTCGCCCTCCACGCTTCGTGCCGGGACCGCTACTCCGCCGCGGTCCGGATATCGATCTTCTCGGCACGGACCGCGCAGAACTTGAACTCCGGAATCTTGCCGAACGGATCGAGCGCCGGGTTGGTCAACAGGTTCGCCGCCGCCTCCGCATAGCAGAACGGCATGAAGACCATGTTCTCGGGCACGTCGCGGTCGGCGCGCACCTTGACCTCGACCGCGCCGCGGCGCGTCTCGAGACGGATGAAGTCGCCGGGCGCGAGTCCCTTCTTGCGCATGTCCTTCGGGGTCATGAACGCGACCGCCTCGGGCTCGATCTGGTCCAGCACCTGGGCACGGCGCGTCATCGAGCCGGTGTGCCAATGTTCGAGCACGCGGCCGGTCGACAGCACCATCGGGTACTCGTTGTCGGGCAACTCGTCCGGCGGGATCACCTTGGCCGGCACGATCTTGCCGCGGCCGCTCTCGGTCGGGAAACCGGTGGTGAAGATGATCTCGTTGCCGGGCTTGTCGGGATCGTCGACCGGATAGGTCACCGCGCCCTCGCGCACCAGGCGCTCCCAGGTGATGTTCTTCAGCGACGGCATCAGCTCGGCCATCTCGGTGAAGACCTCGCCCGGCCCCGCATAATTCCAGGGCAGTCCCATCCGCTTGCCGATCTCCTGGATGATCCAGAGATCCTGCCTTGCATCGCCCGGCGGCTTGATCACCTCGCGCGCCAGCTGCACGCGGCGGTCGGTGTTGGTGAAGGAGCCGGACTTTTCGGCGAACGCCGAAGCCGGCAGGATGACGTCGGCGTGGAACGCGGTCTCGGTGACGAAAAGGTCCTGCACGACGAGATGATCGAGCTTGGCCAGCGCTTCGCGCGCGTGCTGCAGGTCAGGATCGGACATCGCCGGATTCTCGCCCTCGACATACATGCCGTGGATCTCGCCGGCGTGGATCGCGTTCATGATCTCGACGACGGTCAGCCCGCGCACCGGATCGAGCTCCTGCCCCCACAGCTTCTCGAAAGCGCCGCGCATGTCGTCGCGGCCGACCGGCTGATAGTCCGGCAGGAACATCGGGATCAGGCCGGCGTCGGAGGCGCCCTGCACGTTGTTCTGCCCGCGCAGCGGATGCAGCCCGGTGCCGGGGCGGCCGACCTGGCCGGTGATCAGAGCCAGCGCGATCAGGCAGCGCGCATTGTCGGTGCCGTGGACGTGCTGGCTGATGCCCATGCCCCAGAAGATGATCGACGATTTGGCGCGGGCATAGGCGCGCGCGACCTCGCGCAGCGTCTCCGCCGGAATGCCGCAGATCTGGGACATGCGCTCCGGCGTGAACTCCTGGATCTTCGCCTTCAGCTCGTCATAGCCCTCGGTATAGCCGGCGATGTACTGCTCGTCGGTCAGGCCTTCGGTGATGATCGTGTGGATCATCGCGTTCAGCATCGCGACGTCGCTGCCCGGTTTGAATTGCAGATGCTCGGTGGCGTGGCGCGACAGCGTCTGCCGGCGCGGGTCCATCACATAGAGCTTGGCGCCGCGTTTGGCGGCGTTCTTGATGTAGGTGGCGGCGACCGGATGATTCACGGTCGGATTGGCGCCGATCACCCAGATCACCTCGGCGTCGGCCGCGGCTGCGAACGGCGCCGACACCGCGCCGGAGCTCAATCCCTCGAACAGCGCCGCCACCGACGAGGCGTGGCACAGCCGCGTGCAGTGGTCGACATTGTTGGAGCCGAAGCCGGTGCGCACCAGCTTCTGGAACAGATAGGCTTCCTCGTTCGAGCCCTTGGCCGAGCCGAAGCCGGCAAGCGCCTTGGCGCCCTTCTCGTCGCGGATCTTGCGCAAGCCCGCCGCGGCGAGATCGAGCGCCTCTTCCCAGGATGCTTCGCGGAAATGGGTGTAGGGATTGGCCGGATCGACCTGGTCGTTGGCATCTTTCTTGACGCCGGGCAGCCGCACCAGCGGCTTGGTCAGGCGATTGGGGTGATGGATGTAGTCGAAGCCGAAGCGGCCCTTGACGCAGAGCCGGTTGTGATTGGCGGGACCATCGCGGCCTTCCGCGTAGATCACCTTCTCGTCCTTGACCTGGTAGGTGACCTGGCAGCCGACGCCGCAATACGGGCAGAGCGAATCCACCTTCTTGTCGGGATAGGTGACGCGGGTCTGCTTGTCGTCGAGCATGACCGCCGGCATCAGGGCGCCGGTCGGGCAGGCCTGCACGCACTCGCCGCAGGCGACGCAGGTCGATTCGCCCATCGGATCGTCGAAGTCGAACACGATCTTGGCGTCGTGGTTGCGGTAGGCCATGCCGATCACGTCGTTGACCTGCACCTCGCGGCACGCCCGCACGCACAGGCCGCACTGGATGCAGGCGTCAAGATTGACGCTCATCGCCGGATGGCTGGTGTCGGCGTGCCAGCGTTCAGTCGCGGGAAAGCGGCTTTCGGTCACGCCGGTCTTCTCGGCCCAGTGCCAGAATTTCGAGTCCGGATCGTGCGAAGTCTCGCGCGCCGGCTGGTCCGCCACCAGCAGCTCCATCACCATCTTCTGCGCCGCGACGGCGCGCTGGCTGGCCGACTTCACCTTCATGCCGACCGTCGGCGTCCGCTTGCAGGACGCCGCCAGCACGCGCTCGCCTTCGATTTCGACCATGCAGGCGCGGCAGTTGCCGTCCGGCCGGTAGTCCGGCGCGGGCGAATAGCACAGATGCGGGATCTCGGTGCCCTGGCGCTTGGCGACCTGCCAGATCGTCTCGCCGGCCCGCGCCTCGACCTGCTGGCCGTCGAGCTCGAACTGAATCGTCAGGCCTGAGTTCTGATTGTTGCTCATTCAAATCCTCGTCGAAATTCGTCTGCTCGGCCTCGCCTACTCGGCGGCTTGCTGCGGACGAAAGCCGTCCGGAAAATATTTGATCACTGAGGTCAGCGGATTGGAGGCCGCCTGACCGAGGCCACAGATCGACGCATCGCGCATCGCCTGGCTCAATTGGTCGAGCAGTTCCTTGTTCCAGACCGGCTGCTGCATCAGCAGCGCCGCCTTCTCGGTTCCGGCGCGGCAGGGCGTGCACTGCCCGCAGCTCTCGTCCTCGAAGAACTTCATGAGATTCAGCGCGGCGTCCCTGACGTCATCGACCTGCGAGAGCACGATCACGGCGGCGGAGCCGATGAAGCAGCCATATTTCTCCAGCGTGCCGAAATCGAGCGGGATGTCGTCCATCGACGCCGGCAGGATGCCGCCGGATGCACCGCCCGGCAGATAGGCCTGCAAGGTATGGCCGTCGGCCATGCCGCCGCAGAACTCGTCGATCAACTCGCGCAGCGTGATGCCGGCGGGAGCGAGCTTGACGCCTGGATCCTTGACGCGTCCCGACACCGAGAAGCTGCGCAGGCCGTGGCGTTCGTTGCGGCCGTGGCTCTTCCACCAGTCGGCGCCCTTCTCGACGACATCGCGCACCCACCACAACGTCTCGATGTTGTTGATCAGCGTCGGCAGGCCGAACAACCCGACCTGGAACGGATATGGCGGCTTGTGCCGCGGCAGGCCGCGCTTGCCCTCGATCGATTCCAGCAGCGAGGATTCCTCGCCGCAGATATAGGCACCGGCGCCGCGCCGCAGATGCAGCGTCGGACCACCCGGCGGGAGCTTTGCGATCTCGCGCGCGAGGATCTCGCGGCAGGCCGGGTACTCGTCGCGGATATAGATGTAGACTTCGGGCGCCTCGACCACGTGGGCGCCGATCAGCATGCCCTCGAGGAAGCGATGCGGATCGGTCTCGAGATAATAGCGGTCCTTGAACGTGCCGGGCTCGCCCTCGTCGCCGTTCACCGCCATCAATCGCGGACCGGGTTCGCCGAGCACCGCGCGCCACTTGCGGCCGGTCGGAAATCCGGCGCCGCCGAGGCCACGCAGCGACGCATCGTCGAGCGCCTTCAGCAGGTCTTCGCGCGGCAACTCGCCCGAGCGCAGGCGCGCCAGCAGCTGGTATCCGCCGCCCGCCACATAGGCGTCGTAGTCGACATATGGCGGAAGGTGCACATGGGTGTCGCGGTTCTTCGCTGCCGCCAGCACATTGGTGACGGTCGCATGATCGACGAAGTTGTGGCCGACCTCGGCAGCGGGCGCGGTGTCGCAGCGGCCGACGCACGGTGCGCGCACGACGCGGATGCCGGGGCCGGCGCGGCCCTGCAGATCCTTCAACAGCTGTTCGCCGCCGAGCATCGCGCAGGTCAGCGAATCGCACACACGCACAGTGAGCGGTGCGATGTCAGGCTCGCCTTCCTTCACGATGTCGAAATGCGCGTAGAAGGTGGCGGTCTCGAACACTTCGGCGAATGACAGCTTCATCTCGTCGGCGAGCGCGGCAAGATGCGCCGCCGAGATCTGATGGTATTTGTCCTGGATCAGATGCAGATACTCGATCAGGAGGTCGCGCCGCCTCGGACGATCGGCGAGCAGCGCCTCGATCTCATGGGCGGCCACAGGGTCGACCTGGCGTCCCTTGGGCGTGGCCTTCGCTCGCTTCCTGCCCTGTCCGGGATGCTCGAACGCACGAACCTTGTGAACGTCGTCTCGACTCATGAAGCCTCGCCTTGGGAACCACGCTTTGCGCGAATTGCACTGCTTCGACGAACTGTATTCTCTGGTATGCCAGAGGCAAGCAGTTTTAGAACGCCTCTAGCAGCGTCGGGTTGCCGCGTAGGCCGTTGTTTATGTTTGCCTATCGGGCGATCTGATTTTGCTATCGCGCGCCCGTCGCGCTGCGCGGTCTCGACCGCGTTTCAGCTCTCACAGCAGGTCGGCGTAGCCGAGAAAGCCGACAGCATCGCCAGGTTCAACCCGCACGACGGACTCGCCGAGTTCGACCAGTCCATCGGTCTCGATCAGCGACGACAGCAGGCCGGCTCCTTCGCGAGGAAACTTGTTCGCTTCCAGCGCACCGTCCGCCGCCCGTCGCAGTGAGACGCGGACATATTCGCGCCGCCCGCTCTTCTTCTTGTAGCTGAAGGCGGCCCGCACCGGCATCGGCAGCAAGGGGGACGGCACAGCGCCCGACAGCGCCAGCACGGTCGGCCGCACGACATGGACGAAGGTGACGAAGCTCGCCACCGGATTGCCGGGCAGGCCGATCAACGGGCTGCCGTCGATGATTCCCATCGCCACCGGGCGGCCGGGCTTGATCGCCATCCGCCACAGCACCAGCGAGCCCGCCTGTTCGATGCCGGCCCTGACGTGGTCCTCTTCGCCGGTCGAGACCCCGCCCGTGGTCAGGATCAGGTCGTAGCGCCGCGCGACCTGCTTGAGCGCAGCGGCGAGTTCGGCCCGCTCGTCGCGCAGGATGCCGAGATCGCCGACCTCGCAACCGAGCCGCCGCAACATCGCCATCAGCATGAAGCGGTTGGAATCGAACAGTTGCGCTTCGGTGCGCGCGCTCCCGGGCGCAGCCAGTTCATCGCCAGTCGAGAACACCCCGACGCGAAGCCGCCGCACCACATCGAGCGTGGTGAGCCCGAAGGCCGCAGCGACCGCGATATCCTGCGGGCGCAGGCGCCGTCCCGATGCCAGCGCGACATGGCCGCGCGGAATGTCCTCGCCGGCCGGACGCACATTGGCGCCGACCTTCAGGCCGGACGGCAGAATCACGTTTCCCGCATCGTCGATCCGCACGTCTTCCTGCATGAACACGGTGTCGGTGCCATCAGGCATCGGCGCGCCGGTGAAGATCCGCACCGCCTGGCCCGCCTGCGCCGGCTGCGCCGACGCGCCCGCCTGCACCCGTCCGGCAACGGGGAATGCGCGCTCGCCGCTCGCCGGCAGGTCCGCGCCGGATACCGCGTAGCCGTCGACGGCGGAATTTTTGAACGGCGGCAGTGCAAGCGGCGCGACAATATCGCCGGCCAGGATGCGTCCGTCCGCATCCACCAGGGCAACGGTTTCGGTCTCGCCGACAGGCTTGATCCGCGCGGCGATGATCGCGACGGCTTCGTCGACCGACATCATCGGTCCGCCGAACGCGAAGCAGTCGTCCGAAAGCTGCGCCATGTGTCCCTCAGTCCTCGGCCATCGACAAGATTTGTTCGACCCAGATCGCGAACTGCGCGTTATCCTTAAAGCCGGACCGATCGATGGCAGTTCCCGCGACGCGGCGGAGAGTCGCCAGTCAGTCTCCGAACGTGCTTATATCCCTAGCTGCATTGCCATGTGAACCCATTCGGACGTCCAGCAGTGACCGAGAAAACCACCGCTCCCATCATTGTTCCTGATCCGGACGATCCGCGCCTGACGGAGCGCGTGGTCGGCGTCGATCAGACCGGCGCACGGACCGAGATCAAGGTGCCGGTCGAGCGGCCGCTGACGCTGTACCTCAACGCGCAGGAGATCGTCACGATGATGACGATCAACGACTATCCCGAATACCTCGCGCTCGGCTACCTCTTGAACCAGAACATGCTCAAATACGACGATGTCGTCACCGAGGTCGAATATGACGACGATCTCGAGGTCGTCGTGGTGCGCACCGCGCACCACACCAATTTCGAGGCAAAGCTGAAGAAGCGCACGCAGACCTCGGGCTGCGCCCAAGGCACGGCGTTCGGCGACCTGCTCGAAGCCGTCGAGAAGGTGGCGCTGCCGAAGGCCGAACTGCGGACCTCCTGGCTCTACCGGATGACGCACACCATCAACACGATGCCGTCGCTTTATCTGGAAGCCGGCGCCATTCACGGCTGCGTGCTGTGCAAGGAGGCGACGCCGGTGTGCTACACCGAGGACGTCGGCCGCCACAACGCCGTCGACAAGATCGCGGGCTGGATCTATCGCCACAATGTCGATCCAGCCGACAAGATTCTCTACACCACCGGGCGGCTGACCTCGGAGATGGTGATCAAGACGGTGCGGATGGGGATCCCGATCCTGGTCTCCCGCTCCGGCTTCACCGCATGGGGTGTCGATCTGGCGCGGCAGGTCGGATTGACGCTGGTCGGTCGCGCCCGCGGCAAGCGCTTCATCGCGCTGTCGGGCCAGGAGCGGATCGTCTACGACCAGAACCTCGACTATGTCGAAGAGGAATCGATGCGTCACAAGCGCAAGGGCGAGATCGACAATGACTGATATTCCGGGGACTGCCGTCCCGGGCGTGCTGCTCGCCGGCGGCCTCGCGCGGCGGATGGGCGGCGGCGACAAGCCAATGCGCAAGATCGCGGGCCGCACCATTCTGCAACGGGTGATCGACCGTCTCGCCCCGCAATGCAGTGGGCTGATCATCAACGCCAATGGCGATCCCACGCGCTTCGCCGCGTTCGGCCTCCCGGTCGTCGCCGACGACGTTGCCGACTATCCCGGTCCCCTCGCCGGCATCCTGGCCGCGCTCGACTGGACCGCCGCCAACCGGCCGGATGCGCAATGGGTGCTCAGCGCCGCAGGCGACTGTCCGTTTCTGCCGCGCGATCTCGTCACGCGCCTGGAGCAGGCACGCGCGGCTGACAATGCCGAGCTCGCGGTCGCTTCATCCGGCGGGCAGACGCATCCCGTCATCGGCCTCTGGAGCGTCCGCTTGCGGAATGAATTGCGCCAGGCGCTGGTCGTCGAGGACGTGCGCAAGATCGACCGCTGGACCGCGCGCTATCCGCTCGCAACGGTCGAGTGGCCGACCGAGCCGCTCGATCCGTTCTTCAATGCCAATACCGTCGAGGACATCGCGGAAGCCGACCGCCTCGCCGCGCTCGACGGCGGCTAGAGCATTTTCGGTTCTGATTGAATCAGAACCAAAGCTCTAGATTCTTGTTTTGACGCGTTTTCTTCACGCGAACCGGTGTCCACTTCGCTCGAAAACGCTCTAATGTCCGCCGCCCGGATCAGCTCGGCCACGGCGTATTGCGGATCCGGGTGCAGGCATTCGGCCGGTGAAAGGCGGGATCGCGCTCCGCGACGAAGTCGAAATTGACGGTGCCGAACGTGGTCTGGGGCTTCTTCAGGGCCGAGCAGGTCTGAACCTCGATGAACTCGTTCTTGAAATCGCCGCGGGGAAACGCCGCAAGGACGCCGTCGCGCTGCTCGGCGGTATAGTCATCGTATCCGACGCCGACGGCATCGACCAATACGCCCGCATTGGTGAGCGCGATTTCCGGCCGCATGTACTGCGGAATGCCCGGCGTGGTGTGCAAGGCGATCGCTTCCCACACGAGGTCCGCCTTCGGCTCGGCGATGCCGTGGCTCCTGAGAAACTTGCGCGCGGCATCGGCGCCGTCGACCTCAAACCGTTTGGTCTCGGTATGGAAGTGATCGACAAGGCCGAGATCGTGAAACAGCGCGGCAACATACAGCAGTTCAGGCTCGAACTTCAGATTTTGCCTGACGCCCTTGAGCGCGCCGAACACAAACACGCGGACCGAGTGATTGAACAACATTTCGGTCTCGTATTGCCGCACCAGCTCGGCGGCCTCCCGCGCGATCTTGCTGTCCGGGATTCGAATGCCGGAAATCGTGTCCGCCATCATCGCACTCCTGCATCCATCTGTAGCCTTGCCAGGCGTACGCGGGACTGCCAACGGCGTCGCGAGCGATGCGTACCGGCAACCTCGCCGCGGTAAATACTATCCGCTACGTAAACCGCGAAGGGTGAACCGGGAGTCCCCTCGCTGCATGAAGATTCTGCAGAGAGATAGTGAGACTGATGCAGCATCCGGCTCAGCGCGCCTGCACCACGCCTATCCGCGCTGTACTTCCCGCCTCAGCCACCCGCAGATAGTCCAGCATCAGGCGGCTGGTTGCCGACAGATGCGCGGTGTCGCGGGTCACGATCTTCAGTTCGCGCCGTCCCCAATCGTCGCGCAGCGGGATGGCGCGAAGGCCCATCCCGGCGCCGACCACCTCGAAGGCGCGGTCGGGGATCAGCCCGAGTCCCATATTGGCCTGCACCATGCGGCAGACCGCATCAAAGCCGGGCACATTGATGCGCAGCCGCATCGCCTTGCCGGCTTGCGTCGCCGCATATTGCGAGCGCAGATAGATCGAGCTCGCGGTGTGCAAGCCGATATGGTCGAAATCGAGGGTTTCGGTGAATAGCAATGTCTCACGGCCGGCCAGCCGATGGTCGGCGCGCATCACCACCACCAGATTGTCGTAGCGATAATGGAAGGCCTCGAGCGCGCGGCTGTCGGCCTCGGCCGAGCAGATGCCGATCTCGGCTGCGCCCTCCTCGATGCCGCGCACCACCTGCCCGCTCGGCCGCTCTTGCAGATCGACGCGGAGCAATTCATGCGCGGCGAAGAAGGCGGAGAGATCCTCGGGCAGGTATTGCACGATCGCCGAGAGATTGGCGAGCATGCGGACATGTCCGCGCACGCCTTGCGAATATTCCGACAGCTCGACCGCGATCTTCTCGACATTGAGCAACGTCACCCGGGCGTGGTGCAGCAGCGCCTCGCCGGCCGGCGTCAGCGCCATGCCCTTGGCGAGCCGCTTGAACAGCGTGACGCCGAACGCCAGCTCGAAATCGTTCATCCGTTTCGACACCGCCGACGCCGCGATCCCCTCGCGCTGCGCAGCGCGGGTGAGGTTCTGCTCGTCGCAGACCGCGACGAACAGGCGAAGCGTTGTCAGGTCGACCCGGCGCGTCAGCGCGGTCTCCGCCGGCGTGGCGGCGCGCGGAAGGTCTGTCACGATGGAGGAGATCGGCATGGACGGCGTTCCCCGGGAAAGAACGCAGCGTAGCGCTGGAGATGGCGCGGAAGATTCCAAAGCAGTGCGGGATGGAGCGGATTGTTGGGATAAGATTCCAACAATGGTCGAGTTGGGCGGTTTTTATCCCAACCAGTCGCCGGCAGTTGTCATTACGAATGCAGTTCCTCACCGCCACCCCCGCGCAAAGGCTTCGCCTTTGCACGGGGATGACGGGTCTAAATGTGGGCGTTCAAACAAAAAACGCGGCGCCGAGGCGCCGCGTTTCGACTTATCGATTCTGCGCCCTCGTCAGCCCGCGGCCTTGGCCGGCACGTCGCGCTGGCGCTTCATCACGATCTTGTTCAGCGCGCCGAGATAGGCCTTTGCGGAGGCGACCAGCGTGTCCGGATCGGCGGCGCGGGCGGTCATCGAGCGACCTTCATGGGCCAGACGCACCGAGACTTCGGCCTGCGCGTCGGTGCCTTCGGTCACCGCGTGCACCTGATAGAGCTCCAGCTTGGCCTCGTGCGGCACCAGGCGCTTGATGCAGTTGAAGACGGCGTCGACCGGGCCGTTGCCCTCGGCCTCCTCGATCTTGATCTGGCCGTCGACGTCGAGCTTCATGGTCGCGCGCTGCGGGCCATGGGTGCCGGCGATCACGGTCAACGAGGTCAGCTTGATGCGGTCGTGGGCGGCCGCCATCTCCTGGTCGACCAGCGCCTCGATGTCCTCGTCGTAGATGTCCTTCTTGCGGTCGGCCAGCGCCTTCATCCGCGTAAAGGCATCCTCCAGCTGGTTGGCGCCGAGCTTGTAGCCCATCTCCTCCAGCTTGTGGATGAAGGCGTGGCGGCCGGAATGCTTGCCGAGCACCAGCGAGGACTGCTTCAGGCCGACCATCTCGGGCCGCATGATCTCGTAGGTCGAGGCGTCCTTCAGCACGCCGTCCTGATGGATGCCGCTCTCGTGCGCGAACGCGTTACGGCCGACGATTGCCTTGTTGTACTGCACCGGGAACGAGGTGGCCGCGGACACCACCTTCGAGGCGCGGGTGAGCTGCGTGGTGTCGATCTTGTTCCAGAACGGAAACTTGTCGTTCCGCACATTGATCGCCATCACGATCTCTTCCAGCGCGGCATTGCCGGCGCGCTCGCCGATGCCGTTGACGGTGCACTCGACCTGCCGCGCGCCACCGACGACGCCGGCCAGCGAGTTCGCGACCGCCATGCCGAGGTCGTTGTGGCAATGCACCGAGAAGATCGCTTTGTCGGAGTTCGGCACGCGCTCGATCAGCGTGCGCATGAAGTGGGTGTATTCCTCCGGCACCGTGTAGCCGACGGTGTCGGGGATGTTCACCGTGGTGGCACCGGCCTTGATCACCGCTTCGACGATCCGGCACAGATAGTCCATCTCGCTGCGGGTGCCGTCCTCGGCCGACCATTCGACGTCGTCGATCTGGTTGCGGGCGCGGGCGACCATCGCGACCGAGGTCTCGATGACTTCCTCGGGGGTCTTGTTCAACTTCACCCGCATATGCAGCGGCGAGGTCGCGATCACGGTGTGGACGCGGCCGCGGCGGGCGAACTTCACGGCCTCGGCGCAGCGGTCGATATCGGCCGGATGGGCGCGGGACAGGCCCGCGATCACCGCGTTCTTGGAGCGGCGGGCGATCTCGCTGACCGCCTGGAAATCGCCTTCCGAGGTGATCGGGAAGCCGGCCTCGATGACGTCGACGCCCATGTCGTCCAGCAGCTCGGCGACCCCGAGCTTTTCCTCGAAGGTCATGGTGGCGCCGGGGCACTGCTCGCCGTCGCGCAAGGTGGTGTCGAAAATGATGACGCGGTCCTTCTCGGACTTGTTCGCGGTGGCCATGTCAGAATTCCTTTAAGCTTTGCGCCCGTCATGTTGCTCCTTGAGCAATTGCTTGGGCGATATCAGGGTTCGGTGATCTCGTACAAACCCCTGAGTGCCCAGGCGCAAACGCCCAGCCGGCCCTCAGGGGCAGGTAAGAAGAAGGCCGCCAATAAGCAGGGTGGGCGCTGCGGCAGGGATCGTGGCGGTAGCCTGGGCTACCTCCCCAAAGATCCCATCAATTTGGCCGCGAATCAGCATTGCCAGACCCTGTTGAGCGCCAAAATCCTCGGACAAAACCATTGACGGTTGGTTGCCGGGACGCGCTGTGCGCCGTCGTTCTAGACGATTATGGCAAGCCGCCGCAATGGGTAAAGATGGTCAGGTGGGTTGACCTATCGTTGTCGCATGGCCAGGCGCGTTCCACTCCTTTCTCGTCCCCTCACCTCCGCCCGCGCGAAAATGCGCGCAGGCTCGACGGCGAACGACCGTAGAGGTCGGCGAAGGCGGCGTTGAAGCGACGGACGCTGCCAAAGCCGGCGCGGAAGGCGATCGCGGTCATCGCGTCGTCGGTGGTGTCGATCAGGCGCTTGGCGCGCTGCACGCGGCGCGTGGTCGCGACCTGCTGCGGGCTGGCGCCGACATGGCGCTCGAACAGCCGCGCGAGGTGGCGCGCGGTGATGCCGAGCCGGTCGGCCAGGGCTGCGACCGAGCCGCGCTCCAGCGCGCCGCCGTCGATCAGCTTCAGCGCACGCGCAACCGTAGAGCGCGTGCCGTTCCAGGCCGGACAGAACGGCGCAGTCTCGGGACGGCAGCGCAGGCACGGCCGATAGCCGGCCGCCTCGGCCGCAGCGGCGGTCGGGTAATAAGTGATGTTGCGCGGCAGCGGATGTTTCACCGGACAGACCGGACGGCAATAGATCCGCGTGGTCTTCACCGCCGTGAAGAAGCGGCCGTCGTAGCGCGCGTCGCGCCGCAGCCGCGCAGCGTTGCAGGCATCGAAGCTGAGCATGGGGCGGAGTCTAGCGCATCGCGCGGTCAAGGAAAGTGGCCCTAGGTGATGAGGTCCGATTCCGGCCAGCGCGACCCGCAGCGCTGACCTAGATCGATCCGATCGATCAACCCGGAGACATCGCCGTGACCAACCCGACAGCCAGGGAAACCAGCAAGCAAATTGTCCTCAACGCCTGGCAGACTTTCAGGACCCGCGACGCCAAGCTGATTGCCGCACTGTTCGCGCCGGATGCTGAATGGATCGCACCCGCCGGCAACGCCACCGCGATCGCGCTCGATCACGCCGACCACATGATCGGCGCTGACGCGATCGCCCGCTTCCTCTCGACCGAGATGCACCGCCTGTTCTCCGAGATCGACATCGCGTTCCGCGCCGTTCATGCCGACGGCGACAGCGTGATCGTCGAGGAGCGCATGCGCGCGACGCTGCCGGGCGGCCGGCGCTATGAGAATGACTACTGCTTCGTGTTCGTCATCGAGGCAGGCCGCATCAAGCAGGTGCGGGAATACATGGATACCCGCAAGGGCTGGCAGATGGTGTTCGGAGAAACCGCGGCGTGACGACTGCGGACTGTAGCGCGACTTCGTCAGAACTCGCGTGAGGGGACGCAGCGCCGAGCGGGTTCCCGGAACAGCGCAGCGGAACCCTTCCCACACCATGACACCATGGCTTTGACCGACAACAACCTCGGCGCGAATATGTCCGAATGTATCAACCTTTGCTCAACAGGTTGCATCTAGTCTGCGGCGACGGCCGGATGCCAAGGGTGCATCGAACGAAGCACCGGCCGTTCTACGCGGACGCAACACGCGCAAGGGTGTTGCGGACAGAGGGCGTGCTGAACGGGTTCGAGCGGATTTCAGCAAGACCGAAGCGGACTCACATCACGGGCCGAGAAGACGGCCACCTGGTGTCGCCGGCGCTTGGGCCGGCGATCCGGGCGATGACTTTGGTGGTTAAGGGGACATGGGGACAATGCCCGAGACAAACGTGGCCGCAGGGCTCAATCAGCGACAATTCGGCTTCAACCTCTTCCTCGTCGGATTCCTGATCCTGTTCCTCGAACTGGCCTGCATCCGCTGGTTCGCAGCCAAGGTCGTCTTCCTTCAGTTCTTCACCAATGTCGTTCTGCTCGCGTCCTTCCTCGGCATGTCCTGCGGCTGCCTTGCCGCGCGTCGCGGCACCAACTGGCTTCGACTGTTTCCTGGAGTGGCGCTTCTGACATTTGCCAGTGCCTTCCTGATCATGGTGGCATATTCCAATTGGGGCGGGCTGGTGGTCGACGTCGGCCATCAGGCATCGCCGCAGGAAGTGTTTTTCGGCACCGAAGCCCGCAAGCCCGACCTCGCGACATTCGTGGTGCCGATCGAGGCGATCGCCGGGCTGTTCTTCGTCCTGATCGCACTGATGTTCGTCGGACTCGGCCAGACGCTGGGCCGCGCCTTCGACGCCTATCCCAATCGCGTCGCCGGCTACTCCCTGAACATCGGCGGCAGCCTTGCAGGCATCATCGGATTCTCGCTGTTGTCGTTCGCGCAGGCACCGCCAGTGCTCTGGTTCCTGGTCAGCTTCGTCGGGATCGCCTACCTGCTCTATCAGGACAAGGGCCTGTCGATCATTCGCCTCGCGACGCTGGTCATCGTGGCGGCCTTTACCGGGATCTATACCGGCACCGACAGTTCCGACGTCCATGAAAACCGCTGGTCGCCCTACTACGCGGTCGACTGGAACAGATCGAACGACGTGATCACCGTCAACAATATCGGCCATCAGGAAATGATGCCGTTCGGCGAACGCGGCTCGTCCTATTCGCTGATCCATCTGCTGCAGAAGCACAGCGGCGGCGCGCCGTTCAAGGATGTCATGATCATCGGCGCCGGCTCCGGCAACGATCTGGCGCATGCCTTGCGTTTCGGCGTCGAGCGCATCGATGCGGTCGAGATCGATCCCGTGATCCAGGACATCGGCATCCACAACCACCCCGACAAACCGTATCAGGACCCGAGGGTGGTGCCGCATCTCGACGACGGCCGGCATTTCCTGCGCACCACCGAACGCAAATACGATCTGGTCGTCTACGCGCTGGTCGACTCGCTGATCCTGCACAGCGGCTACGCCAACATTCGTCTGGAAAGCTATCTGTTCACCGAACAGGCCTTCCAGGACGTCCGCCGCGTGCTGAAGCCGGACGGCATCTTCGTGATGTACAACTACTATCGCCAGGGCTGGATCGTGCAGCGCGTCGCCGGGATGGCGAAGCAGGTGTTCGGCTGCGATCCGCTGGTGCTGCCGCTGCCCTACAAGGAAGCGCTGACCTCGTCCGAGGCGGTCGGCTTCACCACCATCATCGCGGGCTGCAATCCGCGCATCTCGACCGCGTTCCGCGACCGCGGCCAGTTCTGGCTGAACAGCCTGCCGCCGGAAAATCTTTCGATCGACGGCTTCGACAAGCCGCAAGACAAGGCACAAGACAAGGCACAGGACAAGGCACAGGACAAGGTGCAGGACAAGTCAGCCGCGCCGCGCGGCGACTGGGTGCCGCTGGCGCCGGCGAAACTGGTCGTCGACAATGAAGGCGCCAGGCAATCGACCAGCGACGACTGGCCGTTCCTCTATGTCAGCGGACGGCTGATCCCCGATCTGACCGTTCGCTCGATCATCCTGCTCGGCGTGCTCGGGCTCGGCCTGGTCTATCTGTTCAAGCCGAAGGGCGCCTGGCGGCCCAACAACCGGATGTTCTTCCTCGGCGCGGCCTTCATGCTGCTGGAAACCAAGGCGGTCGTGCAGATGGCGCTGCTGTTCGGCAGCACCTGGCTGGTCAACTCCGCGGTGTTCTTCACCGCGCTCGTGCTGATCCTCGCCGCCAATCTGTACGTGATCAAGGTGCCGTCCACCCGGCTGGTGCTGCATTATGCCGGGCTCCTGGTGCTGCTGGCGGTCTCGGTGCTGGTGCCGCTGGACACGTTCCTGAGCGGCGGCATCGTCTGGCGCTACGTGATCCCGTGCGCGCTGGCGCTTGGCCCGATGTTCTTCGCCGGCGTGATCTTCGCCCGCTCGTTCCGCGACGAAGCCAATCCCGACCAGGCGTTCGGATCCAACATCGCGGGATCGGTGATCGGCGGCCTCGCCGAGTCGTGCTCGACGCTACTCGGCTTCCGCTATCTCCTGATCGTCGCGATCGGCTTCTATCTGCTGTCGGCGTGGGCGCCGTCGCGGAAGGCGTAGCGGCGACTAGCGCTTGACGTCGCAAGGGGTAAGGGATGCACCGGCGGCAGGGTTCCCCCCGTCGCAGGGGCGCCCTGCCAAAATATCGAAAACAACCCCATGCACAGTAGCCGGCGGCCGCCCGGCGTTCGACACGGCAACTTGACACGTCGGGCAAATCAGTCGTATTTTTCCATTATTCCGAAATTGCGCAGACGCTCCGCGGCCATGGCATATCGGAAAGCCCTGCTGCGTCGCTTCCCTGCGGCCACCCGTTGCGACGCCCACCGTTGAGTCCGTGACTCCTCCGACACGTCGTCCCTGCTTCCGCAGGGACGACGGTAAGGATGGTTCCCGATCGCAGTTGGCCACGAGCGAAAGGAAACCGCGCCGCTACTTTTTGCGCCGCCTACTTCTTCGCGGGTATCTTCTTCTCCGCCGCGCCCTTGCCTTCCGCCTCCAGTGCCGCGCGGACGCGCTTGAATTCGCTTAAGTCGGCCTTGTCCACCTCGGGGAATTTCAGATCGAGCTTGTCGAGCGCATCGACGATGGTCGAGCCGATCACGACGCGGGCGAACCATTTGTGGTCGGCGGGCACGATGTGCCAGGGCGCCTCTTTGGTAGCGGTGTGGTGGATCATGTCCTGATAGGCGGCCTGATATTTGGCCCACAGCTTGCGCTCGGCGACGTCGGCCATCGAGAACTTCCAGTTCTTGGCCGGCTCCTCGAGCCGGTCGAGGAAGCGCTGGCGCTGCTCCTCCTTGGAGACGTTGAGGAAGAATTTCAGGATCACGGTGCCGTTGCGCGACAGATAGCGCTCGATCGCCGCAATGTCCTCGAAGCGCTCGCGCCAGATGTCCTTGGTGACGAGGCGCTTCGGAATCTTCTGCTTGTCGAGCACCTCGGGATGCACCCGCACCACCAGGCACTCCTCGTAATAGGAGCGGTTGAAGATGCCGATGCGGCCGCGTTCCGGCAACGCGATCATCGCGCGCCACATGAAGTCGTGGTCGAGCTCCCTGGTCGACGGCTGCTTGAAGGAGGAAACCTCGCAGCCCTGCGGATTGACGCCCTCGAACACGCTCTTGATCGCGGAATCCTTTCCGGCGGCATCCATGCCCTGGAAGATCAGCAGTAGCGACCAGCGGTCCTGGGCGTAGAGCTTCTCCTGGAAATCGTTGAGCCGCTTGCGGTTGGCCTCGATGATCTTGCCGCCGGCGTCCTTGTCGATGCCGCCCTTCTCGGCGGTCGGATACGATTTGAGGTGAAATTCGCCCGACCCGTCGAAGCGGAACGGCGCGACGAAGGGCTTCAGTTCATCGGCGAGCGATGGGGACGGTTTGTTGCTCATGGCTTCTCGACGGCTTGCGTGGCGATTTGATCCGGTCGATCACGCTACCAAGAATGCCCTTGGGCAGGAAGATGATGAACAACACCAGCAGCACGCCATAGACCAGATTGTCCCAGCCGACCGCCTTGGTGCCAAAAGAGATGCGCAGCACCTCGGCCAGCACGATGGTGATGACGGCACCGACCGTCGGCCCCAGCGCGACATAGACGCCGCCGACGATCGCCGCGAACACCATCTGCAGGGAGACCGCGATGCCGCTCACCGTGTCGGGCGAGATGAACATCTGGTACTGGCAGTAGAGCGCGCCCGACAGCGCGGTCATCAGCGCGCTGATCAGGGTGATCTTGAGCTTCTCGGCGGTGACGTTGACGCCGGCCGCGGCGGCGGCATCCTCATCCTCCGAGATCGCCTCCATGGCATGGCGGATCATGCTGCGATCAATCGCGCGCCAGATCACGAGGCCCAAGACCCAGACCGCGAGCGCGATCAAATACCAGGTGGTCTTGTCGTCGAATTGCAGCGCGAGCAGCCCCTTGCCGCTCGGCGCGCGCTGCGGCGTGTAGCCGAGCGAGCCGCCGGTATAGTCGCGGGTCGCGGTGATGACCTGCAGCACGATGCCCGACAGCGCCAGCGTCACCAGCACGAAATAATGCCCGGTAATGCGAAAGCGAAAGCAGGGATAGGCGACGACGAGCGCGAGCACGCCGGCGGTCGCCATGCTGAGGGGAATGCCGATCCAGGGCGACACGCCGAGATGGTTCCACAGCAGCGCGGTGACATAGGCGCCGATGCCCATGAAGCCGCCATGGCCGAGCGAGACCAGGCCGAAGCGCCCCATGATCGACCACGAGGTGTAGGCGAACGACCAGATCAGGATCAGCACCAGCACGTGCAGATGATAGGGATCACGGTGCACGAAGGGCACCGCGACGAGCGCGAGCAGCGCGATGATCCAGCCGGCGGCTTGCCTGTTCACGAGCGCCTCGCCAGGAGGCCCGCGGGCCGGATGAACATCATGACGATGAAGAAGGCAAAGGCCAGCACGTAGCCCCATTCGAGATCGGAGAACAGGCCGCCGAGCGAGATGATCTCGGCGAACACGAAGGCGGCGATGAAGCCGCCGATGAAATTGCCGAGCCCGCCGAGCACGCAGATCAGGAAGGTGATCGGCCCGAACGACAGGCCGACGAACGGATGCACGTCATATTGCAGCACCAGCAGGCAGGCGGCGAGGCCGGCGAGCCCGCCGCCGATCGCCGAGGTGACGAGATAGATGCGCTTGGGGTCGACGCCCATCAGCGGCATGATCTGGCGGTCCTGCGCGATGGCACGGATCGCGGTGCCGGTGAAGGTGCGGGTCAGGAACAGATAGACGCCGATCATGCCGAGCAGCGCGGCGGCGAACGACAGCAATCGCGCGTAGCTGAAATTCATCTCGCCGAGCGCGAGCACCGGCAGGCGGATGCCGAGATTGCGGAAGTCGATGCCGAAGGCGACGGTGGCAAAGCTCTGCAGGATGAACAGCACGCCGCCGGTGGCGAGCAGCTGGTTGATCGGCGGCGCGGTCAGGAGCGGGGCGATCACGAAGAAATGCAGCGCGCCGCCGAGCAGCCCCACCAGCAGGATCACCAGCGGCGCGGCGGCCCAGTATGGCAGGTGAAAAACCTGCACGAGATAGTACATGCCGTACATGCCGATCATCACGAGTTCGGCGTAGCAGATCCAGGTGACGTCGATGACCCCGAAGATCAGGTTGAGCCCGAGCGCGAGCAGCGCCAGCACGCCGCCGAGCAGGATCCCGTTGATGACGGCCTCCAGCAGGTAGATGTCGAAGATGTCGAGGAAGGATTGCATGGTGTGCCTTTCTTACCTCTCCCGCGTGCGGGGGAGGTCGGATCGCATCTTCAGATGCGATCCGGGTGGGGGCTTTCTCCTCAGAAAGACTGTCGCGAGGGGCGAGACCCCCACCCCCCCCCCCCCCCCCCACCCGGCGGGGGGGGGGAGGCGGGGGTGTTTCATAATTAAACACCCCGTC
>NZ_JBXEJO010000105.1:0-26691 GCF_056837965.1 Bradyrhizobium ferriligni | reverse complement strand
TTCGGAGCGAACTTCGGATTCGATAAGGACACTAGCAAACTTATGATTCTAGTGTGCTTTATGAATGCGAAGTTCGTGAAAGTGGCTGCCGCGAAATCGCACGAACTTCGCATTCAGCACACTAGATCATAAAAGAAGGCCGCCCAAATGCGGCGGCCTCGAGTGAGCGGGTTTGCTTTTCTTCTTGGCCGATGAAGGGTCGGGGCCAAGTCCCTTCACCGCATTCGCTTCACCGCGTCCAGTCTTCGCCGGCGCACAGCGTTCCCATGCAGCCGCGCACGTTCAGCGTGCCCGGCGAGACCAGCGTCACCGAGCTCACATAGGTCTTGCCGTCGTCGGCGTTGTAGATCCGGCCGGCCCATTTGTTCGGGCCGGCGGACTGCATGTTGATGAACAGCGACATGCCCATGACCGGCCGGGTGCGCTGGCCGGGATCGGCGTTCTTGTCGTCGAGCTGCGGCTTGCCGGTGGCTTTATCCCTCGGCTCCTTCAACCAGACGACGCGGCCGCACAGCGCGCTGCCGCAGCGGTGGACCTTGATCCTGGCGTCGCCGGACTGGGTCAGCCAGACGCCGGCCGGATCGTTGGCCTTGTCGCTCGCCTTGGCGGCATCGGCGGGGCTGCCGAGCAGCGGGATGTGGAACGCAGCCACGATCAGGCGGCGCGTGAGGTGAGCGTGGATCAACTGCTTCAGGGCCTTGCGCAGGTCGTTTTGGTCTGGGATTACCGTCATCGTCCACCTTCTTCATGAAGAATTTCATGATAAACATGAAATAAATCACGTTTAAGGTTGAGTCAATGACATTGCCTAGGCATGATGCAAACCGGCCGTAACGGCTTTTTCCGCAAAGAATTTTTGGATGGGTGCGATGGGGAAGTCGGTTCGTGAGCAGCGCCAGCTCTGGTTTCGAAGGCTCGATCGGGCGTTCTGGTTGATCTGGGCGGCGCTGCCGGTCGTGCTGTGGCTGGCCTATTACCGCACCACCACGGCGTCGGCGACGATTGCCGAGAGCCTGATCGGCGAGCAAGCGAAGTGCGCGGCCATCGTCGCCAACCCGCTCACCATGTCGGCCAAGGGCCAGGTGCTGTTCTGGTCGCTGTTCGCGCTTGGGGTATCGTTTTACGCCGTGCTGATCGGCATCCTACATCGCATGGTCAACCGATTCGCCAACGGGCGGATCTTCGTGTCCGAAACGCTGCAGGGTGTCTGGTGGATGGGGATCTTCCTGGTGGTCTGGCCGTTTGTGGATACGATCACGACCATCGCGGTGACCTATGCGCTGTATCAGCTCGGCGACATCAAGTTCTTCCTGCCGAGCTACGGCGTCGACGTCGGCACCGTCGCGGGCGGCGTGTTTCTGATGGCGCTGAAATTCGTGATCGAGCAGGCCATCCTGTTGCAGTCCGAAAACGATCTGACGATCTGAGGGTGATGCTTGTGCCCATCGTGGTGAACCTCGATGTCATGCTCGCAAAGCGCAAGCGCCGCCTCGGAGACCTCGCGGACGCGATCGGCATTTCGATCCAGAACCTGTCGATCCTGAAGACCGGCAAAGCCAAGGCGATGCGCTTCTCGACGCTGTCGGCAATCTGCCGCGAACTGGACTGCCGGCCGGGCGATATTCTGGAATATGTGCCGGGCGAGGGCGGTGACGGCGAGAGCGGCGAGGGTGGTTGATCCGGCCTGCGATTGATTACCAGGCAGAGTCGTCTCGCTCGCCCGAGATATGTTTGCCGGGTGAGGCCATCGCTCCGCACCTTGATCTGAATCAATGTCCGCTCACCGCCGCTCCTTAAGGTCCATGTCCAAGGCAGCGGCCCGGATGCCGTCCCCCCAACGTCCCACGTGAGAGACACGATCATGGCGGTCGCAGACGGCGACGCAGACGTACGGCGTCGCCGAACGCGAATGGAGATCTTCGCCTTCCTGTTCCTGACCGCCATCCTGATGCCGGGGCTCGCGGTCGCGACGGTGGGGTCATACGGGCTCGCGGTCTGGATCTACCAAATGGTGGCCGGCCCTCCCGGTCCGCCCCCGCCGCATTGACAGGGAGAGACATCGTTGTGCGCAAGACCGCGATCAATCGCCGTATGTTGATTACCGGCCGCGCCTTGACAGCGGAGCGCATCGTGGCGCCACCCGGGGGCGAGATCGCCAGCATCCTGGTGCAGGCCCGGCCCGAGCGCCTTGATGCGGTCGAAGCCGATATCCTCGCCGTTTCCGGTTGCGAGATTTTCGGCCGCGACCCCAGAGGCAAGCTCGTCGTGGTGGTCGATGCACCCAATGCCGGCGCGCTCGGCGCGACGTTGAACACGATCGCTCTGTTACCGCACGTCCATTCCGCCTCGCTGGTGTTTCACGCCATCGACGTCTGCTGAAGTGCCGGGAGGCAAGTCATGACCGAAACCAAGCTCGACCGCCGCCAGATGCTGAAGCTGGAGGCCGCCGCGATCGCCGCAGCGGCCGGCGGAATGCCGGTCGCGTCGGTCGCGGCAAACCTCGTCACCGAACGCGATGCCAGCGAACTCGACTGGAACAAGGCTCCCTGCCGCTTCTGCGGCACCGGCTGCAGCGTCATGGTGGCAACCAAGGACAATCGCGTCGTCGCCACCCACGGCGATATCAAGGCCGAGGTCAATCGCGGCCTCAACTGCGTGAAGGGTTACTTCCTTTCCAAGATCATGTACGGCCACGATCGCCTGACGCAGCCGATGCTGCGCAAGACCAACGGCAAGTACGACAAGAACGGAGACTTCACCCCGGTCTCGTGGGACGAGGCGTTCGACATCATGGCCGAGAAGTTCAAGGCGGCGCTGAAGCAGCGCGGGCCGAGCGGCATCGGCATGTTCGGCTCCGGCCAATGGACGGTCTGGGAGGGCTATGCGGCTGCAAAACTGTTCAAGGCCGGGTTTCGCTCCAACAACATCGATCCCAACGCGCGCCACTGCATGGCTTCCGCCGTGGTCGGCATGATGCGCACCTTCGGCATGGACGAACCGGCCGGCTGCTACGACGATATCGAGGCCACCGATGCCTTCGTGTTGTGGGGCTCCAACATGGCGGAGATGCACCCGATCCTGTGGACGCGGGTGACCGACCGCAGGCTCTCGGCGGCGCATGTGCGGGTCGCCGTGCTTTCGACCTTCGAGCACCGATCGTTCGACCTCGCCGACATCGGGATCGTGTTCACGCCGCACTCCGATCTCTACATCCTCAATGCGATCGCCAATCACATCATCAAGACCGGGCGCGTGAACAAGGATTTCGTCACCGCGCATACCGTGTTCAAGCGCGGCCAGACCGATATCGGCTACGGCCTGAGACCCGATCATCCGCTGCAGAAGAAGGCGACGGGCGCGGCCAAGGCCAACGATGCCACCGATATGAGCTATGACGACTACGTCAAATTCCTCGCCGACTACACGCTGGAAAAGGCGGCGAAGATGTCGGGCGTTCCGCTCAATCGCCTGGAGGCGCTGGCCGAGCTCTACGCCGACCCGAAGACCAAGGTCGTCAGCTTCTGGACCATGGGTTTCAACCAGCACACCCGCGGCGTCTGGTGCAACAATCTGGTCTATAATCTTCACCTTCTAACCGGGAAGATCGCGGAGCCCGGCAACAGCCCGTTTTCGCTGACCGGGCAGCCCTCGGCCTGCGGTACCGCACGCGAGGTGGGGACCTTCTCGCACCGCCTCCCGGCAGACATGGTCGTCACCAACAAGGCGCATCGCGACAAGGCGGAGGAGATCTGGAAGCTGCCGGAAGGCACGATTCCGGACAAGCCGGGCTATCACGCGGTGTTGCAAAGCCGGATGCTGAAGGACGGTCTGCTCAACGCCTACTGGGTGCAGGTTAACAACAATCTGCAGGCCGGTCCCAACATCAACGAGGAAACCTATCCCGGTTTCCGCAACCCCGACAATTTCATCGTCGTTTCGGAAGTCTATCCGACCGTCACCGCGCTCGGCGCCGACCTGATCTTGCCGACCGCGATGTGGGTGGAAAAGGAAGGCGCCTACGGCAATGCCGAGCGGCGCACCCAGTTCTGGCACCAGCTCGTCACCGCGCCGGGCGAGTCGCGTTCCGACCTCTGGCAACTGATGGAATTTTCCAAGCGTTTCAAGATCGAGGAGGTCTGGCCGGAAGAGTTGCTGGCAAAGAAGCCGGAGTATCGTGGCAAGACGCTGTTCGACGTGCTCTATCGCAACGGCGAGGTCGACAAGTTTCCGGTCTCCGACATCGCGTCAGGTTACGCCAACGACGAATCGAAGGCGTTCGGCTTCTATGTCCAGAAAGGGCTATTTGAGGAATACGCCAGCTTCGGTCGCGGACACGGCCACGATCTCGCGCCGTTCGATGCCTATCACGGCGAGCGCGGGCTGCGCTGGCCCGTCGTGAACGGCAAGGAGACGAAGTGGCGCTTCCGCGAGGGCTCGGATCCGTATGTCGGGCAGGGCAGAGGCGTGCAGTTCTACGGTTTTACCGATGGCAAGGCGCGCATCTTTGCGCTTCCCTACGAACCGCCGGCGGAATCGCCCGATAGCGAATACCCCTTGTGGCTTTCCACCGGCCGGGTGCTGGAGCATTGGCACTCCGGCACCATGACCCGCCGCGTGCCCGAACTCTATCGCGCGTTTCCCGAGGCGGTCTGCTTCATGCATCCGGATGATGCGCAGGAGGCCAAGCTGCGACGCGGCGACGAGGTCAAGGTCATCTCTCGCCGCGGGTTTATCCGGGCGCGATTGGAGACCCGCGGCCGCGACCGGCCGCCGCGAGGTCTGGTGTTCGTCCCCTGGTTCGACGAGTCGAAGCTGATCAACAAGGTGACGCTCGACGCCACCGATCCGCTTTCGCTGCAGACCGACTTCAAGAAATGCGCCGTGCGCATCGAGAAGGTGCTGCCGTCATGATCAGGAACCTGCGCGTCGTTCTGCTCGTCCTGGCGATAGGGGCCGGCACCGGCACATTGGCGGCGCAATCGCTCAATTCCGGGCTGCGCGGGCCGACGCCGCTCGACAATGAAGGCCCGGCTCCGCCGATGATGCCGACGCGCAACACGTCCGAGCGGGAGGTCAGGAACTATCCCGAGCAGCCGCCGGTGATTCCGCATTCGATCGACGGCTACCAGATCGATCTGAACAGCAACAAATGCCTGTCCTGTCACGCGCGTGCCCGCACCGGCGAGTCGCAGGCGCCGATGGTCTCGATTACTCATTTCATGGATCGCGACGGCCAGTTCCTTGCGTCGATCTCGCCGCGCCGTTTTTTCTGCACTGAATGTCACGTACCGCAGAGCGTGAGCAATCCGCCCGTCAGCAACGACTTCGTCGACATCGACACCATGCTGAGCCGCGCGGCTCCGGGCGGCCGTCGATGAAGTCGGCCGACCCGCAAACCTCGAAGGAGGGGCTCTTCCGACGCGCATGGGCCTTCGCGCGCGAGCTGTGGGACGTGCTGGTGCGGCCGAGCACGGTGTTCGGGCTCGGCGTATTGGTGATCGCGGGCTTCGTCGCCGGCGTTGTTTTCTGGGGCGGCTTCAATACCGCGCTCGAGCTGACCAACACCGAAAAATTCTGCACCGGCTGCCATGAGATGCGCGAAAATCTGTTTACAGAGCTGAAGTCGACCATCCATTTCACCAATCGCTCCGGCGTCCGTGCCACCTGCCCGGATTGTCACGTTCCGCACAACTGGACCGACAAGATCGCGCGCAAGATGCAAGCCTCCAAGGAGGTCTGGGGCCATTTGTTCGGCGTCATCGACACCCGCGACAAGTTCATCGACAAGCGGCTCGAGCTCGCGCTGCATGAGTGGGCGCGTTTCAAAGCCAACGATTCACTCGAATGCCGCAACTGTCACAGCGCGGAATCGATGGATATCACCAAGCAGTCGCCGCGCGCGTCGGTCGCGCACCAGCGCTTCCTGTTTACCGGCGAGAAGACCTGCATCGATTGCCACAAGGGCATTGCACATCACTTGCCCGACATGCGTGGAGTTCCGGGCTGGCAATGAGCGCCGGCTTTCGCCGGGGACCTTGATCTTTCCACGGCGGCTGACGATCAGCCGGAACGAAAATGGCCGCGGTTTCCCGCGGCCATTTGCTTCTTGCTTGAGTGCGAGCCTTTACTCGGCCGCCTGCTTGCGCGGCGGGTCGAGCGCGCCGGAGTCGTGGATCTCGGCGACCTGGTGATCGGAGAAGCCGAGCACCTCGCGCAGGATCTCGTCGGTGTGCTCGCCGAGCAGCGGCGAGCGCTGAACGTCGCTCGGCGAATCCGACAGCTTGATCGGGTTGCCGACCGAGACGTACTTGCCGCGGGTCGGGTGATCGACCTCGACCACGGTGCCGGTCGCGCGCAGCGACTGGTCTTCCGCGATCTCCTTCATCGACAGGATCGGACCGCAGGGGATGTCGTCCTTGTTGAGGATCTCCATCGCCTCGAACTTGGTCTTGGTCATCGTCCACTGCTCGATGCGGGCGAAGATCTCGTTGAGGCGCGGCAGGCGGGCCGGCGGCTTGGCGTAGTTCGGATCGGTCTTCCAGGTCGGCTCGCCGATCACGTCGCAGATCTTCTCCCAGACCGGGGCCTGGGTGATGAAGTAGATGTAGGCGTTCGGATCGGTCTCCCAGCCCTTGCACTTCAGGATGCGGCCGGGCTGGCCGCCGCCGGAATCGTTGCCGGCGCGCGGCACGGCATCGCCGAATGGAATGCCTTCGCCGAACTGGCTGTATTCCTTCAGCGGGCCATGGGCGAGGCGCTGCTGGTCGCGCAGCTTGACGCGGGCGAGGTTGAGCACGCCGTCCTGCATCGCCGCGGTGACGCGCTGGCCCTTGCCGGAATGGGTGCGGTGATAGAGCGCGGTGACGATGCCGAGTGCGAGATGCAACCCGGTGCCGCTGTCGCCGATCTGCGCGCCGGTGACCAGCGGCAGGCCGTCGCGGAAGCCGGTGGTCGAAGCGGCGCCGCCGGTGCACTGGGCGACGTTCTCGTAGACCTTGCAGTCTTCATACGGGCCCGGGCCGAAGCCCTTGATCGAGGCGACGATCATCTTCGGGTTGATGGCCTGGATCTTCTCCCAGGGGAAGCCCATGCGGTCGAGCACGCCGGGGCCGAAATTCTCGACCAGCACGTCGCACTGCTTGATCAGCGCGGTCAACACCTCTTTGCCCTTCGGGTTCTTGGTGTCGAGCGTGATCGAGCGCTTGTTGTGGTTCAGCATGGTGAAATACAGGCTGTCCACGTTCGGGATGTCCTGCAGCTGGCCGCGCGTGATGTCGCCGACGCCGGGACGCTCGACCTTGATCACGTCGGCGCCGAACCAGGCCAGCAATTGCGTGCAGGTCGGACCCGACTGGACGTGGGTGAAATCGAGAATGCGAACGCCCTTCAGCGCCTTGGTCATAATGTTTGCTCCGTACTCTGTCTGCCCCTGCACCCGCAGGGAGTGATGGGGTTAGGGGTTACTTCTTCTTCTGCAGAACGCTCTGCGGATTGAGGTTGCCGATGCGGCCGCTCTCCGAGCCCGCCGCCGGATCGATCACTGCGTTGATCAGCGTCGGCTTGCCGGAATCCAGCGCCGCATTGACCGCGCGCTTCAACTCGTCCGGCGAGGTGGCGTTGACGCCGACGCCGCCGAAGGCTTCCATCATCTTGTCGTAGCGCGAGCCCTTGACGAACACGGTGGTCGCCGGATCGTCGCCGGCGCTGTTGACGTCGGTGCCGCGATAGATGCCGTCATTGTTGAAGATCACGACGCAGATCGGCAGCTTGTAGCGGCAAATGGTCTCGACCTCCATGCCGGAGAAGCCGAACGCGCTGTCGCCTTCGACCGCGAGCACGGGCAGGCCGGTCTCGACCGCGGCGGCGATCGAATAGCCCATGCCGATGCCCATCACGCCCCAGGTGCCGACGTCGAGCCGCTTGCGCGGCTTGTGCATGTCGACGACGCCGCGGGCGAGGTCGAGCGTGTTGGCACCCTCGTTGACGAAGATAGTGTCCGGGCGTTCCGCGATGATGGCGCGCAGCGCGCCGAGCGCGCCGTGGTAATCCATCGGCGAAGCGTTGCTCATCAGCTTCGGCGCCATCTTGGCGACGTTGTCGTCGCGCTTCTTGGCGATGGTCGAGAGCCAGTCGGAGGGCGCCGCGGTCCAGTTCGCGCCCATGGCGTCGAGGAACGCCGACACGCAGGAGCCGATATCGCCGACCACGGGGGCGACGATCTCGACGTTGGAATCCATTTCCTTCGGCTCGATGTCGACCTGGATGAACTTCTTCGGAGCTTCACCCCAGGTCTTGCCCTTGCCATGCGACAGCAGCCAGTTGAGGCGGGCGCCGATCAGCATCACGACGTCGGCTTCCTTCAGCACGGTCGAGCGCGCCGCACCCGCGCATTGCGGATGCAGATCGGGCAGCAGGCCCTTGGCCATGCTCATCGGCAGGAACGGCACGCCGCTCTTCTCGACGAAATTCTTGATCGCCTCGTCGGCCTGCGCGTAGGCCGCGCCCTTGCCGAGGATGATGAGCGGACGTTTTGCGTTCTTCAGCACGTCCAGCGCGCGCTTGACCGAAGACGGGGAGGGGATCTGCTCAGGCGCGGCGTCGATCACCTTGACCAGCGACTTCTGACCGGCGTCGGCGTTCATCACCTGCGAGAACAGCTTTGCGGGCAGGTCGAGATAGACGCCGCCCGGACGGCCCGACACCGCGGCGCGGATCGCGCGCGCGAGGCCGATGCCGATGTCCTGGGCGTGCAGCACGCGGAACGCGGCCTTGCACAGCGGCTTGGCGATCGCGAGCTGATCCATCTCTTCATAGTCGCCCTGCTGCAGGTCGACGATCTCGCGCTCGGACGAGCCCGAGACCAGGATCATCGGGAAGCAGTTGGTGGTGGCGTGGGCGAGCGCGGTGAGGCCGTTGAGGAAGCCGGGCGCCGACACCGTGAGGCAGACGCCGGGCCGCTTGGTCAGGAAGCCGGCGATCGACGCCGCATAGCCGGCATTCTGCTCGTGGCGGAACGAGAGCACGCGAATGCCCGCCGCCTGGGCCATGCGGCCCAGGTCCGTGATCGGGATACCCGGCACACCATAGACGGTGTCGATGCCGTTGAGCTTGAGCGCATCGATGACGAGATGGAAGCCATCGGTCAGTTCCTGCTCGGTGCCCGGTGCCTCGGACTTCGTAGCGGTATTCAGCATCGGCATCGTCTCCCTGATCGTTCTTTGTTCGGACGATCTGATTGTCGTCTGAAGCGGGTGTGGACTCTCAAACTTAAGTGAACGGTTCTCTACGTGAATAATTCTTGGCCGTGCGCCTCGACATAGGCGGCAAGCCCAAGCGTGTGGTCGCGCGCGCGCTTCTCGGCAAGCTCGGTGTCGCGCGCTTCCAGCGCCTCGATGATCCCGAGATGCTCGGGCAGCGAAGTCGCGGTGCGGTCCTTGCGGCCGATCGTGAGCTGGCGATAGCCGCGCACATGCAGCAGCAGGTCGTTGGTGAGATCGACCAGAACAGGCGATTCCGACAGCGAGATCAGCGCCTGGTGGAAGGCGATGTTGGCCTTGGAATATTCCTCGACGTGATCCTGCGGCAGGCGATCGTCGCTGAAGTCCTTGAAGAAGTCGCGCAGCGCCGAGATGTCCTTCTTGCGCGCGGTGGTCGTGATCAGGCGCGCCGCCATGCTCTCCAGCGCCGCCCAGGCGCGGATCATGTCGACGATCTCCGCCTTGGTGCGGCGGACCACGACGATGCCGCGGCGCGGCACGGTCTTCACGAATCCGTCCTGCTCGAGCATCGCGATCGCTTCGCGGATCGGCGTGCGGCTGACGCCGAGGCGCTCGGACAGCGCGCGCTCGTCGAGCATCACCGGCTCCGGCGTCGCGTAGATGTCCATCTTCAGGATCGCTTCCTTCAAGGCTTCATAAGCCTTGTTCTTGAAGCTCGTCTCCGGCGCGATCCGGACGATGGCGATATCTGTGTCAGCCATGGTGGGCGACGCCTTGGTCTGTTTCGGTTCTGGCACGACTCGTCTCCTCCTCTTGGAGACGTCTTCTTAGCAGAAGAAATTACCTTAGATTTTTGGCATGCCAAATACCAGAATGTCAAGCTACCTATATTTTTCGATCTTTTTGGACCTCGACCGACCTTGACAATTGCGTTTTTGGCATACCAAATGCCACGAAATCTGTCCCAGGAGGAAGCCAATGTCAAATTCGAAGGATGCGGTCCGCAAAATTCTCGATGCGGTCAAGGCCGACAAGCGCACGAGCCTCACCGCGCCTGAAGGCAAGGTGGTGTGCGATGCCTACGGCATTCCGGTGCCGAAAGAGGGCGTCGCCAAGTCGGCGGCCGAGGCCGCCCGCATCGCCTCCGACATGGGCTTCCCGGTCGTGATGAAGATCGTCTCGCCCGACATCCTCCACAAGACCGAGGCTGGCGGCGTGGTGGTCGGCGTCAAGAGCGCCGCGGACGCCGAAAAGAGCTACGAGACCATTCTGGCCAACGCCAGGAAGTACAAGGCCGACGCCAAGATCGAGGGCATCCAGGTCCAGCAGATGCTGGGCGGCGGCACCGAGGTGATCGTCGGCTCGATCACCGACGGATCGTTCGGCAAGCTGGTCGCCTTCGGCCTCGGCGGCGTGCTGGTCGAAATCCTCAAGGACATCACCTTCCGCCTCGCGCCCGCGACCAAGGACGATGCGCTGTCGATGCTCGACGGCATCCAGGCGCATGAGATGCTGAAGGGCGTGCGCGGCGGCGATCCGGTCAACCGCGAGGCGCTCGCCGACGTCATCGTCAAGGTGTCGCAGCTGGTCAGCGATTTCCCCGAGATCGTCGAGCTCGACCTCAACCCGGTGTTCGCCACCAGCAAGAACGCGATCGCCGCCGACGTCCGTATCGTCGTCGACTTCAACTACAAGCCGCGTCCGGCGCCGCGCCCGACCGAGGAAATCGTCGCCGCGATGAACCGCATCATGCAGCCGAAGGGCGTGGCGGTGATCGGCGCCTCCGCCGAGGACGGCAAGATCGGCAACTCCGTGATGAAGAACCTCATCAACGGCGGCTACAAGGGCGAGATCTATCCGATCCACCCCAAGGCCGACGAAATCCTCGGCTACAAGGCCTACAAGAGCGTCAAGGACGTGCCCGGCGTGATCGACACGGCGGTGTTCGCGATTCCGGCGAAGTTCGTTGCCGGCGCGCTCGCCGAATGCGGCGAGAAGAAAATCCCCGGCGCGGTGCTGATTCCCTCGGGCTTCGCCGAGGCCGGCGCGCCGGAATTGCAGGCCGAGATCGTCGAGGTCGGCAAGAAGTACAATATCCGCCTGATGGGGCCGAACATCTACGGCTTCTATTATACCCCGGCCAATCTCTGCGCCACGTTCTGCACCGCCTATGACGTCAAGGGCCACGCCGCGCTGTCGTCGCAGTCGGGCGGCATCGGCATGGCGATCATCGGCTTCTCGCGCTCCGCCAAGATGGGCGTGTCGGCGATCGTCGGCCTCGGCAACAAGTCCGACATCGACGAGGACGATCTGCTCGCCTTCTTCGAGCAGGATCCCAACACCAATCTGATCGCGCAGCACTGCGAGGACCTGAAGGACGGGCGCGCCTTCGCGGAGGCCGCCAAGCGCGTCTCCAAGAAGAAGCCGGTGGTCGTGCTGAAGGCCGGCCGCACCTCGGCCGGTGCGAAGGCGGCCTCGTCGCACACCGGCGCGCTCGCCGGCAACGACAAGATCTACGAGGACGTGTTCAAGCAGTCGGGCGTGATCCGCGCCCGCAGCCTGCGGCAGCTGCTCGAATTCGCCCGCGGCGTGCCGGTGCTGCCGACGCCGAAGGGCGAGAACGTGCTGATCATCACCGGCGCCGGCGGCTCCGGCGTGCTGCTCTCCGACTCCGTGGTCGACAACGGCCTGTCGCTGATGCAGATGCCGCCGGATCTGGATGCGGCGTTCCGCAAGTTCATCCCGCCGTTCGGCGCGGCTGGAAATCCTGTGGATATCACCGGCGGCGAGCCGCCGATCACCTACGTCAACACCGTGAAGCTCGGCCTGTCGGATGAGCGCATCCATGCGCTGATCCTCGGCTACTGGCACACCATCGTGACGCCGCCGATGGTGTTCGCGCGCAACATGGTCGAGGTGAAGAAGGAGATGGAGGCCAAGGGCTTCGTCAAGCCGATCGTCGCCTCGCTCGCCGGCGACGTCGAGGTCGAGGAAGCCGCCGAATACCTCTACCAGAACGGCATCCCGGCCTACGCCTATTCGACCGAACTCCCGGTCGAGGTGCTCGGCGCCAAGTACAAGTGGGCCCGCGGCGCCGGCCTGCTCTGATCTTCTGATCTGTCGAACGCCACAGGCCGCCTCGGACACCGTCCGGGGCGGCCTTTTCTTGGGCTGCCCCCATCTGCAACGTGCCGCCGAGATGAGCGGGAAGGGCGCGATCAGCCCGATCGCGCGAAACCAAGCCAGGCTTTCCTGATCCTCCTGCGCGGGTTCCGTGCACCATCTTCTTTTTCCGGAACCACCCGCGACCGCCGAAGGCAGCTTGCCTTCCGCATCTGATGTGCTACTGATATGTCAGTTGAGCGATGGAGGACCCACGATGGAGTTGGCTGCAACAGGGATGACCGACCGCCAGCGCAAATATCGCGCGACCTACCGCGAGCGCGTGGTGGGCTGGTACAATGGCTGGCTGCATGTCGTGCTGATCTACACGATCGGCTTCACGGCGCTGTACGTCTATCTGGCCAATGTGCACGACGTGCGGTGGTGGGAATACCTCACCATTCCCGTGGTCTTCCTGATCGCAAACTTCTTCGAATGGGCGGTGCACCGCTTCGTCATGCACCGGCCCTCGAATGTGCCCTTGCTGCGCGCGGTCTACAGCCGCCACACGCTGATGCACCATCAATTCTTCACCGAGGAGGAGATGCGCTTTGCCGATCATCACGACTGGCGCGTCACCTTCTTCCCGCCCTATGCGCTGGTGGTGTTTACCCTGATGTCGATCCTGCCGGCAATCGTCGCGGGCCTTGTGATCTCGGCCAACACCGGCTGGCTGCTGATCACCACGACGACCTCGATGTACCTGATCTACGAGTTCATGCACTTCTGCTGCCACGTCGAGGAAAATGCCTTCGTGCGCAACATGCCCTTCGTCAACACCATCCGCCGGCATCATACCGCCCATCACAACCAGTCGATCATGATGGAGCGGAACATGAACCTGACCTTCCCGGTGATGGACTATGTGTTCGGCACCTCCGACCTCAATCGCGGCCTGCTTGGCCACATCTTCAACGGCTACAGCACGCGCTACGTGAAGACGGACATGCGCCGGACGGCGCGGACGCCGCGGGTCGTGGCGAAGGAGCAATCGGTGCCGCATGCCGCAGCTTGAACCCAATCTCGCAGGTCTCGCCTGGTTTGGCCTGCTGTGGAGCGTGTGCTGCATCGGCTTCCTGCAGCTGGCCGGGATGTATCCGCTGCGCGGGTGCGCCGTTCTGCCGGTGACGATGACGACCATCGTGTGGGTGATGTTGCTCGCCGGCACGCTGGCGTTCGCGGCGGCCGAATTGCGCTGGACTACCGTCGTTGTCGTCGGCGGCGTGCTGTTCCTGTTTTTGCCCGGGCTGTTTCAGGCGCTGCCGGAATGGTGGCGCGACGGACGCGCGGGATTGCGGCTGTCCTGCTGCGCCATGATCGCCGCGCTCGCGCTGCTGGTCCGCGTGGCGGCGCCGTCGTTGTACACGTGGATGACCTGAAGGGAGGTCTCGATGCCAAGCCACATCAAGCTCATGCTGTCGCTGGCGTGCCTCGCCACGGCAGCCTGCGGATACTTTTTCATGGTCTATCTGGGACAGCAGGGACCGAGCTACGCGGTCGCCTTCCTCGGCGTGTTCGCCACGGTCGCGATGTGGATCTTCCCCGAGGTCGTCAAGAAGGACCTCAAGATGCGTCCGCCAGGATCCTGACCGAGCTCCTGATATGATGCTGCAGCACAGGGAGGATCCGATGGCGAGCTATACCGGGGACCGCACCATCGACGGCATTTCGGTGCTGGTCGACGGCAAGCCGCTGTCACCGCATTACGACCAGCTTCGTCTCACCGAGCACGGTTTTGAATGGAGCTACGAGGGACCCGAGCCGGCGCAACTGGCCTTCGCGCTGCTCTATGATCATCTGCACGATGCCGCTGCCGCGAAAGCGTTGCACGAGCCGTTCATGCGGCGCGTCGTCGCCAATTTCGACAATGAATGGGAGCTCTCCTCGGCCGATCTCGACGAGGCGGTTGCGGCGCTACGGTCCGGACAGACGGCCTGAGCCCGTGCTGATGTCCCCGCCAGAGAATTCTTGAGATGACCCTGACCTGCCGCGCAGCGGTGCTGCATCAAAGCGGAACGCCGCTCTCCGTCGAGCGCGTATCGCTTGCGCAGCCGATGCCGACCGATGTCGTGGTGAAGGTGCGCGCCGCGGGGCTCTGCCACACCGATCTCGAAGTCATCGACGGATCGTTGCGCTATCCCTTGCCGATGATCCTCGGGCACGAGGCCGCCGGCGTGGTCGAGGAAATCGGCAGCGCGGTGCGCGACATCAGCGTCGGCGATCGCGTCATCCTGTCCTGGAATCCGCATTGCGGGCACTGCTTCCACTGCGACCGCGCACAGCCGATCCTGTGCGAGACCTATCTCGCGCGGGGCACGGAAGGCGTGCATTTCGACGGCGCGTCGAAGGCGCAGCTCGTGGACGGCCGCAACCTGGCGCACCTGATGTTCCTCGGCGCGTTCTCGGAATATGTCGTGCTGCCGGCGCAGCAGGCGATCGTCGTGCCGAACGACATCCCGTTCGACCGCGCGTGCCTGATCGGATGCGGCGTCATGACCGGCGTCGGCGCCGCGCTGAACGTCGCCGCCATCGGCCACGGCGATACCGTGATGGTCACTGGCTGCGGCGCGGTCGGGCTGGCGGCGGTGCAGGGCGCCCGGCTTGCCGGCGCCGGTGCTGTTATCGCGGTCGACCTCGATGATGCAAAGCTGGCGCTGGCGCGGCAACTCGGCGCCACGCACGCCGTCAACGCAGCTCGCGAGGACCCGGTCCAGTTCGCAAAGGAGGCGACGCGTGGCCGGGGCGCCGACGTCATCCTCGAGGCGGCGGGCCGTCCCAACGCGTTTCGGCAGACCGCGGAGGCGGTGCGGCCGGGCGGCGAGGTGATCTGGCTCGGCAAGATCGACGTCACGCAGGACGTGAGTTTTCGCTGGGGTGCGTTGATGGGCGAGAAGCGATTTCGCCGCTCGAGCTATGGCGGCGCGCGGCCGCGGCGCGACTTTCCCTTGCTGGCGCAGGCCTATCTCGACGGCCGGCTCAAGCTCGACGAACTGATCACCGGAAGCTGCAGCCTCGACGGCATCAATGACGGCTTCGAGGCGTTGCGGCGCGGACGTTCGATCCGCACGGTCGTCGAGCTCTGAGAGCTGTTACAGCGTCGAACGCGCAAAACTCTCGATATAGTCGATCAGGCTGTCGGAGGCCGCGCCCGCGGCGTCGACGCGGCGCTCGGCGATGGCTTCGGCGACGTCGGCATGCAGCCGCGCCGCGAGCGGCAGATCGGCCGCTTCCTTGTAATGCTGGTACCAGAACCGGCGCGACAGGCCATGCATCAGGCCCATCGCGCGGGTGGCGAACTCGTTGCGCGACGCCGTGGAGATCAGGGTGTTGAACTGGTGATCCAGCCGCATGAACAGCAGATCGTCGGATTTCTCCGCCGCGCGCCGCATGCCGGCGGCGATCTCGGAGAACTGCGTGCGCTGCTCGCTGGTGGCGCGCTCGGCGGCGCCGCGCGCCATCAGCCGTTCCAGCTCGCGCCGGACCTCGAGCAGGCGCAGCTGGGCCCTGAGGTCGATCTCGGACACCAGCACGCCGCGGCGGGCCAGGATGTTGACGAGGCCGTCGCGCGACAGGCGCTGCAAGGCTTCGCGGATCGGGGTTCGGCCGATGTCGAGCCGCTTGGCGAGCACGAGCTCGGAGAGCGCGGTGCCCGGCGGCAGTTGCAGCGTCACGATCAGCTCTTCCAGCTCGGCATAGGCGCGATCGGTGAGCGTGACGTCGCTTTGCGGGAGAGGGGCCGGCGCGGAACCGCGCGGCTTGTCGCCGGCGGCGGACGATTGCCGTGCCGGCCGGCGGCTTCCTGCTGTGCGCGCGCGCACCGTGCTGGATCGTTTGCTCGAATGTGCCATCAGGATCGTGACTGCTGCTGTACAGCAGATATCTCACACGCCCGATAGCAATGACAAGGCCGGTCGATCGGCGATGCGCCGAATCGGACGGCGCGCAGCGCGCCCATCAGTACGAAATGCTTTCCAGCGTCCGGCCGCGGGTTTCCTCGCCGAGCAACAGCACCGCGAGCGCCGCCACCACGAATGCGCCGGCGCCGAGCGCAAACACGCCGCCTTGTCCGGCGGCCGGCAGGATCACGCCGATCACATAGGGGCCGATCAGCGAACCGATTCGGCCGACCGCGGAAGCAAAGCCCGTTCCTGTGGCGCGGACATGAGTCGGGTAAAGTTCGGGCGTATAGGCGTAGAGCGCCGACCACATGCCGAACAAGAAGAACTGCATGCAGAGGCCGGCAATGATGAGCTGGGTCTGGTCCGCCGCCGAGCCGTAGAAATGGCAGGCGATCGCGCCGCAGAGCAGGTTCATCACCAGCGTCGCCTTTCGGCCCCAGGATTCGACGAGCCACGCCGAGACCAGGAAGCCGGGGATACCCGCGAGCGAGATCAGGATGGTGTAGAACACCGATTTGGTGATCGGGAAGCCCTTGGCCTGCAGCAGCGCGCCGAGCCACGTGGTCAGGCCGTAGAAGCCGAGCAGCGCGAAGAACCACAGGGTCCACAGCATCGTGGTCCGCTTGGCGTAGATACCCGAGAACAGCGTCCTCAGGCCGGTCACTTCGGAAGCGGGAGCGGCGGCCTGGCGCACCACCGGCGGCAGGTCCTTGCCGCCGAGACGATCGCGGACCCTGGATTCGATGCCGCGCACCGTGGCCTCGGCCCGCTCCGAATAACCGTGGGACGCGAGCCAGCGCGGCGATTCCGGAACGAAGCGGCGCACCACCAGCACGAAGACGGCCGGGATTGCCTGCAGGATGAAGACCCAGCGCCAGTCGGCGACCTGCAGCACGAAGTAGGTCAGCAGGCCCGACGCGATGAAGCCGAGCGGCCAGAATCCTTCGAGGAATGCGATGTAGCGGCCGCGGTTGCGCGCCGGCATGATCTCCGAGACCATCGACTGCGCGACCGGAAACTCCATGCCCATTCCGAAGCCGAGCAGCAGGCGGGATGCGCCGAGCGCGGTCGCCGTCGTCGAGAGACCGCAGCACAGGCTGCCCAATCCCCAGAAGATCATGCTGACCTGGAAGACGCGGGCGCGGCCGAAACGGTCGGCGAGCAGGCCGGCGGACGCGGCGCCCACGAACATGCCGAGGAAGCTCATGCTGGACAGCAGCCCGGCTTCCGCCGTCGACAGGCCGAAGGTCTGGCGGATCGAGCCGAGCACAAAGGTCAGCGCGGCCAGGTCCATGCTGTCGAAAAACCACGCGGTCGCGATGATTCCGAAGATCCAGCGCTGATAGGAGGTCAGCGGCAGGCGTTCGAGCCGCGCCGCGATGTCGGCGACCTGCTGCGCCTGCGCGGTTCGCGCAACGGCCGGAGCCCGGCTTCCGGTTGCTGCGGTGACGTCGGAAATGGTCATTGCTGCCCCCAGGTGTGTATTGATGGGCTCTTTGTCGGCCTTTTCATAAAATGTCACACGAATAGCAGTGATATGTCAATTGGTGATCACGCGTGAATTGACGGCGCGGACCAGGCTGCGGCGCCGGATGGGGCCGCAAACAAATCGGCGCGTAGCGCGGTCCTCCCGTGATCCGGTCGACCATCCTTGCCGCTTCGGGCATCCTGCGAAGCGGCATCAAGAGCCGGTTAACGGCATCCGAGAAATCGGGGGCTAACAGATAATCCGGCTTTAATGGGGAGCCGACTAAACGTCACGTGGTTGCAAAGTACCGGATGCCTGGAGGTATCCGATGTTGCGTCGGGCGGAGGCGTTTTCCCCATATGTCAGTTCAGGCCGATTTGGATTTTGCGAGCGACGATCGCGCGAGGGCGCAGATCGGCGCGGCGGTGAGCTACCTGCTCAGGGACGCGACCGGCGTCACGCGTGAGCATGCCGTCGAGACGATTGTCGAGATGGTGCGCGACATCGCAAGCCGGCCGCCCACTGTCGAAGCGGCATCGATTCAGCCGCTGATGAGCGGCGTCACCTATCGGGATTTTGTGATCGATGCCTACCGGCGCGACGTCGATCGCTGGCGCGCGACCATCCGCCGTTCGAACGGCAAGAAGATCCGGATCGCTTCGCCGCCGTCCGTGCGCGACGAGGCGACGACCACAGCAGACGCGATCACCGCCGAGAAGGCGATCGAGTTCGCGAGGCGGGCGATCGACCTGGGCGAGGTGATCTGACCTCGCCGCCCACGGCCGCCATCGCCGCGACGTCTCGGCGATGCTGCCTATGCTTGGGACGCGCGATGTGCTCCGATACGGCAGCTGCGCCGGTTCCGCAGCTGTCTGCGGAATTGTCCATTCATCCTGTCCCAGCCGAGAAATGCCATGCCTTCCGAACTCCGTTCGCCGCGTCTGGCTGTCCTGATCGACGCCGACAATGCATCTGCAAAGATCGCCGATGGGCTGTTCGAGGAGATCGCCAAGATCGGCGAGGCCAGCGTGCGCCGCATCTACGGCGACTTCTCCAATCCCAGATCCAAGGCCTGGGCCGACATTCTGTCGAAGCACGCCATTATTCCCCAGCAGCAATTCGCCTATACGACCGGGAAGAATGCATCCGACATCACCTTGGTGATCGACGCCATGGACCTGCTGCACAGCGGCCGGTTCGACGGCTTCTGCCTGGTGTCGTCGGACAGCGATTTCACCCGGCTAGCCGCCCGCATCCGCGAGCACGGCATCGACGTGTTCGGGTTCGGCGAGCAGAAGACGCCGGAGAGTTTTCGGCAGGCCTGCCGCCGGTTCGTCTATACCGAGAATCTGCGCGGCGGCGCGCCGAGCAATCAGGATGCCGCCGTGCGGGCCCAGCCGTTGCAGCCGCCCGAGGCCGCCACGCCCATCCTCAAGAAGATGATCGGCCAGATGGCAAGCGAGGACGGCTGGGTGACGCTTGGCGAGGTCGGACGGCAGCTGGCCAATTTCGCGTCGGATTTCGATCAGAGGACCTACGGCTTCCGCACCCTCGGCGAGCTGGTGCGCAGGACCAACGCTTTCGAGATCGAGTCGAAGGGCGGGACGATGCGAATCCGCATCAAGCCTTCAGCTGCACCGCCGCCAAGACGACGAGCTCCAAGACGGCGAGCCGATCAAAAACCGCCGGAATGAACGATGCGCAGCGCGCTCCTGTTCTGAACTATCCCTGAATCTGAACCCAGGATGAATGCTGCTTCGGACATTGTCCGGAGCAGCATTTTCATTCGTGCTGGAATCAAGCGAATTGCGCGCGGAACTGGAGTTGCGCGGGTTGCAGCATTGGAACTGGAACGTTCTCGTTGCTTGCGATGTTGAGGGGGCATCGATCAATTCGGAGGAGGACAATCATGAACAAGCGTTTTGCTGTTTCCCTTGTCGCTGCTGCGTCGCTGCTCGCGTCCGGTTCGGCCTTCGCGCAGTCCACGACTGCGGCGGGCGCCGCGAACGGCGCGCGAACCGGCGGCGAAATCGCGGGGCCGGTCGGCGAGATCGTCGGCGGCACGGTGGGTGCCGCGGTCGGCGCCGGCCTCGAGATTCCGAATGCGGTGATCACGTCGATCCCGCGCAACGAGCCGTCGGTGGTGGTGCGTGAACGCGTCGTGGTCGGCGAGCCGCTGCCCGACACCGTCGTGCTGCGCCCGGTGCCGCGCTACACCGAGTATCGCTACGCGGTCGTCAACGATCGCCGCGTGATCGTGGAGCCGCGCACCCGCCGGATCGTCAAAATCATCGACTGATCGCATCGAGACTTCTGACTACGAAGATCCTCGCGGGCGCATCGCCCGCGGGGATTTTTCTTGGGTCGCATGAATACCGGCATGGCACAGGCCCGTTTTTTCATGAAGCGGCCGGTTGGCCTGACGGCCCGATCCCCTAGAATGGGTTGCAACGGACGGACGCAGCAAGCGTCTGCCTTGGTCAAAAGCAGGGGATGGATACATGGCTCGGAAGATCGCGATCGTCGGCGCGGGTGCGGTCGGCGGCTACGCAGGTGCGCACATGGTGCAGGCAGGGGAGGATGTCACCTTCATCGATCCCTGGCCCGCGCATGTCGAGCACATGCGCAAGCACGGCCTGCGCGTCACGCACGCGATGAACGTTGCGGAATTCTCGGTGCCGGTGCGGGCGCTTGATGTCACCGAGGCGCAGCAATTGGCAAAGGAAAAACCGGTCGACATCGCCTTCGTCTGCATGAAGTCCTACGACACCGCCTGGGCCACCATGCTGATCCGGCAATATCTGGCGGCGGATGGCTACGTCGTCTCGCTGCAGAACTGCATGAACGAGGAAACCATCGCCGGGATCGTCGGCTGGGGCAAGACGCTCGGCTGCATCGCGAGCAGCATCACCGTCAATCTGCCGGAGCCGGGCCATATCCACCGCGGCGCCGGCAAGGGCGGCGCTGATCACACCGTGTTTCGCGCCGGCGAGGTTCATGGCCGCATTACCGCGCGGGCCGAAGAAGTGTGCCGCCTGGTCGGCTATTCCGACAGCGCCAAGGTGACCTCCAATCTCTGGGGCGAGCGCTGGTCCAAGCTCGTCGCCAACGTGATGGGCAACGGGCTCTCGGCCTGCACTGGTCTGGCGGGCGGCGAGGTGCTGCAAAGCGAACCGCTGCGCCGCTTCTCGACGCGGCTCGGCAGCGAGGCGATCCGCGTGGGCCAGGCGCAGGGCTATCAGCTGGAGGAGATCCTGCATCTGCCGCCCGAGACCATCGCACGGGCCGGCGAGGGCGACGAGGCCGCAACGCGTGCCTGCGACGAGCAGCGCTTCAAGGATGCCAAGCGCACCTCGTCCGCGCAGCGTCCCTCGATGGGCCAGGACATGCAGAAGGGCCGCCGCACCGAGATCGAATTCCTCAATGGCCTCGTGGTCCGCGAAGGCGAGAAGCTCGGCATCACCTGCGCGGCGAATGCCGCGCTGACCGACATCGTCAAGCGCGTCGAGCGCGGCGAGCTCGCGCCGGATCCGCGGCACATCACGGAGCTGAGGTTGAATTGAGCGGCCACAGCCGTCATCGCGAAGCAATCCATCTCTCCGCATGTGTGGAATGAGGGATTGCTTCGTCGCTTCAGCGCAAAATTGCTCCGCAATTTTGTCGCGAGCTCCTCGCAATGACTGATGCGTAGGCCGCCGGGTCTTGCCCTACAGCAGCTGCCTGACGCCCATCCCATGCATGAACCGCTCGCGGATCTGCACCGGATCGCGGCGGGTGGTGCCGGTGCCGGGCTTGTCGTCGATGCGGACGCCGATCAGGGTCGGACCGGAGGCCTGTTTCGACTGTTCGATCAGCCGCTCGAAATCGTCCTCGTCGGCGGCCCAGGAGCTGTTGGCAAGGCCGCTGGCGATTGCGACCTGGACGATATCGGTATGGCCCGCCGCCGGCGTCGGCTGCGCGCCCGTGATCTGGTAGATGCCGTTGTCCATCACCACCATGGTGAGATTCTTCGGCGCCAGCGTCGCGATGGTCGAGAGGCAGCCGAGCTGCATCAGCAGCGAGCCGTCGCCTTCCAATGCGAACACGCGCCGGTTCGGCTGCGCCAAGGCGACGCCGAGCGCGATCGGGAAGGCGAGGCCCATGCTGCCCAGCATGTAAAAATTCTGCGGGCGATGGCCGGCGGCCCAGAGGTCGAAATTGGTGTTGCCGATGCCGCCGATCACGGCCTCGTCCTTGAGCCCGGCGACGAGACGCTGGGTGAGCTCGAAACGGTTCATCACCTTGGTGTTGCGGGCGGGGGTGTTGGTCATGGCTGATCTCACTTGTCGAAGGTCTTGCCGCCGGTCAAAAGCGGCGAGAGGATCAGCGCCACCGGCGCCTGGGTGGTGACGGCCTGCTTGATCGAGCGGTCGGCGATGAATTCGAGCTCGTCGAGCCGCGTGATGGTGTGATGCTCCATCGCCAGCGAATCCAGCACCGGGCGCATGGTGCGGCAGACCAGCGCCTGGCCGTAATTGAACTCGCCGAGCGTGCCGCGCTCGGAGACGAACATGATCAGCGGGATCTGGTAGGGCACCGCGAGCGAGGCCAGCACATTGGCGAGCGTGGCAAAGCCCGAGGTTTGCATCAGCACCGCGCCGCGCGTTCCCGCCATCCAGGCACCGGAGACGATGCCGACCGCCTCTTCCTCGCGCGCGGTCGGAAACGTCGTGAAATAGGGATCGGCGTGCAGGTCCTTGATCAGCGTGGTCAGCACCCGGTCGGGCACATAGGGCACGAGCTTGATCTCGTTCCGCTTCAGCGTCTGCAGCACGATGCCGTGCCAGGTGGTCGCCGCATCCTGGGACTTGTCCTTGGCTTTATCTTTGGACGAGGCTTGTTCCGCGGCCGCCATCCTGTTCTCCCTGCTCGCGCGACGCTGGTGGCCGCTTGCCGCACGAAACTTGACGCGGTGCCTGCGATTGTCAACATGTCGCGGCCGCAACGCGATCTGCGGAATTCGGCCATCGCAGCGCCGAACCAACGTGCGATACAGGCGTAACGAAAAAGGGACGATAGCGATCAAGGGACGGGAGGCGTCGATGGCCGGATGGGTCTGGCGGACCGCCATTGCGGCAGCGGCCATGATTGTGGCCGGCCTTGCGTCCGCGCAGCCGTTCCCGGCCAAGGCCGTTCACATTCTCGTTCCATATCCGGCGGGCGGCGGCGTCGATGTGCTGACGCGGACGCTCGCCGAAGCGGTGTCGAAGACCTGGACGCAATCGATCGTGGTCGAGAACCGGCCTGGCGCCGGCGGGGTGATCGCCTCGCAGGCGATCGCGACCTCCGCGCCCGACGGTTACAATCTGATCATGGTGGCGAGCGGCCACGCCACCAATCCGTTCCTCTATCCAAAGCTGCCCTACGACACGTTCAGGGATTTTTCGCCGATCTCGCTGCTGGCGTCGTCGCCGAACGTGCTGCTGGTGCGCGCGGATTCGCCGTTCAAATCGGTCGCCGACGTCATCGCCGCGGCGAAGGCAAAGCCGGGCAGCCTGTCCTTCGCCCATGCCGGCAACGGTACCTCGACCCATCTCGCCGGCGAACTGCTCAAGAGCCTCGCCAAGATTGATCTCGACGCGATCCCCTACAAGGGCGGTGCGCCCGCGATCAACGATCTGCTCGGCGGGCAAATTCCGATGTCGTTCAACAACGGGCCGGAATCGGTCGGGCAGCTGCAAGCCGGCACGGTTCGCGCGCTGGCGGTGACGACCGGCTCGCGTGCGCCGTTCCTGCCTGACGTGCCCAGCATGTCGGAAACCGTGCCGGGCTATGACACAGAGGTGTGGTGGGGCCTGCTTGGGCCCGGCAGCATGCCCGCCGATCTCGTCGCCAAGATCTCGCATGATTTCGTCGCGGCGGTGAACACCGATGCCGTGAAGGAGCGACTGGGCAAGCTCGGTGCAATCCCGATCGGCTCACCGCCGGACAAGTTCGCCGCCAAGATCAAGGCCGACTACGACAAATGGGGGCCGATCATCAAGGCCGCCGGCATGAAGGCGGAATAGAACATGGCTGCGTCGGAAATTCCCGCCTGCCTGCCGCCGCGTCCGGTGACGCCGCCAAAGGACAAGCTGCCGCCGAAGGCCTGCGATACGCATGCGCATGTGTTCGGCCCGGCGGACCGCTTTCCCTATGCCGGCGATCGCAGCTACACGCCGCCGGACGCGCCGCTCGCGACCTATCTCGGCATGCTCGATGCGCTCGGTTTCGCCCGCGGCGTGCTGGTGCAGGGCAGCGCGCACGGCCACGACAATTCGGCGATGCTGGATGCGCTGCAGCGCGAGCCCGCGCGTCTGCGCGGCGTCGCGGTGGCCGATGCCGATATGGCGGCGGGCACGCTGCGGCAATGGCATGTGCTCGGCGTCCGCGGCCTGCGCTTCAACCATTTCTTCCGCGGCGGGCAGCTGCACTATCGCGGCGGCATTCCCTTGAATGTTGCCGAAACGCACGCGGGCGTGATGGCCGAACTCGGCTGGCATCTGCAGCTCTGGATCGATGTGAAGGATTTGCCCGACACGATCCCGACGCTGAAGGCGCTGGGGTTGCCGGTCGTGGTCGATCACATGGGCCGCACTGATGCCGGCGCCGGCATCAACACCGCGGGCTTTCAGAGCTTGCTGCGTGCGGTGGACGAAGGCTGGTGCTGGGCCAAACTGTCAGGCGCGCATCGCCTGAGTCAGCGGGCCCCTGATTATCCCGATGCGCGGCCGTTCCACGAGGCGCTGGTCGCAGCCAATCCTGAACGGCTGGTATGGGGCGGCGACTGGCCGCATCCGCGGGTCGAGGGCGAAATGCCCGACGCCGGCCATCTGCTCGACCTGTTTCACGAATGGACGCCGGATGCGGTGACCCGGCACCGTATCCTCGTCGACAATCCCGCACGACTCTATGGCTTCCCAAACTGAAAGCTGCTCGAAGACATGACCGTCAACAACAAGCGCGTGTTCTACGTCAAATACCTCGCTCATGAGATCTACGTCGATATCCTGAAGAAGCGGCCGGACGTCCGGCTCGATCGTCTCGAGAACGAGACACCGGAGGCGACGTTCGGGCCCGTCCTTGCCGACGCGCATGCCTATCAGATCGGCGCGGCCCGCGACGAGCTGGCGCCGCATTTCCATGCCCATGCCGAGCTGTTGAAGCGTGCGCCGAATCTTCTGATCGTGTCGTCGAATGGCGCCGGCTTCGATCCTGTCGATGTCGATGCCTGCACCGCGGCGGGCGTGCTTGTCGTCAATCAGTCCGGCGGCAACGCCAATTCGGTCGCCGAACACGCGCTCGGCATGATGCTGACGCTGTCGAAGCGGATCATCCAGTCCGACCGCAGGCTGCGGCGCGAGGCCAATGTCAACCGCAACGATCTGATCGGCAACGAGCTGAAGGAGAAGACGGTCGGCATCGTCGGCCTCGGCAATGTCGGCCGCCGCATCGCCGAGCTGTGCAGGGGCCTCTTGCACATGAAGGTGATCGCCTACGATCCCTATCTCACGGCGGATGAGATGGCGAAGCGGGGCGGGGAGAAGGTCGAGCTCGACGATCTCTTGCGCCGCGCGGACTTTGTTTCGATCTCGTGTCCGCTGGACAAGAACAGCCGCGGCATGATCGGCGCGCGCCAGTTCGCGCTGATGCAGCCGCATGCCTACTTCGTCACCACCGCGCGCGGCTTCATCCACGACGAGAAGGCGCTCGAAGAGGCGTTGCGCGACAAACGCATCGCCGGCGCCGGGCTCGACGTCTGGGACAAGGAGCCGCCGCCGCCGGATCACCCGCTCTTGCAGTTCGACAATGTGCTGGCGAGCCCGCACACTGCCGGCGTCACCCGCGAGGCGCGCATCAACATGGGCCGGATCGCCGCCGAGCAGATCCTCGACGCCCTCGACGGCAGGCGCCCGCCGCGCATCATCAATCCCGAGGTGTGGCCGGTCTACGCAAGACGGTTCGAGAAGGCGTTCGGGTTCATGCCGGGGTAGGGTCAGCCCTGCCCCTGCGGGGGCTGCGGCTGCGCGCGCCCAAAAATATCGAAAACAACCCCATGCAAAGGAGCTCTGGCGGCTGCAGGCGTTCGCGCAGGGCAACTTGACGCGTCGGGCAACTCAGGGGTATATTTCCAATATTCAGAAATCGTAGCCCTTGCGAGGGAGATATACCGCAAGGGCCGAGGGAACCCTTCCGCCGGTGCGTCCCTCGCACAAGCGGCCAGCCGTGCGAGCGTTGTTGCGCGCCCCAAAAACACCGGAGAAAATCTCCTTCGTCGTAGCCGCGATCGAGGCAATAAACCCACTGCCAAACGGCCGCCTCACAACGCGTCCGTTGTTATTTTCCCTGAGATATCGACGGCTTAGCCTGAAATCGCCATTTTCGCTGCGTGCCCGACCATTCCGGGCACGGAAGGAAGAATTTCATGCGACAGGTCCAGTCATTGCTCCGCAACGCGCCCGCGAAGATCGGCCGCCGTCTTGCGCAGATCGTCGCGATCGCTGCCGCCAGCCTGCCGCAGGCCGGCGCGTAGTTTTCCCCGCTGCGAACAGTCGCACACGTATCAGCCGAATTAACTCACTACCCTTTCGTGTTAGTGCTAGCGTGGTACCCCCGGGCTCTGCCGGTGCAGCAGGGAGGGTTCCATGTCACGCTTCGTCGTTCATTTCATGAAGGACGTGCTCGGCGGCAATGGCCGCGAGCGCGAGGTTTGCCAGGGCGCGCTTGAGATCGACGCCTCGAGCGAGGGCCAGGCCACCGAGATGGCCAAGGTCAAGTTTTGCCAGGAACAATCGCTATGCGACTGGTCACTGCATGCCGACCGCATCAGGATCGAGGCGGCCGACTTGCACGTGACCTGACGCGAGGTCGAGAGCAGCCGCATCCGCTCTGCGCTCCCTCTCCCGCTTGCGGGGGAGGGCTGGGG
>NZ_JBXEJO010000104.1:0-27245 GCF_056837965.1 Bradyrhizobium ferriligni | reverse complement strand
CCCCCGCAAGCGGGAGAGGGAGCGTAGTCCCGTTGTGGCCAGCAGCGCGGCGTAAAATCTTCACGAGAACCCTAGGAACGTAGATGCCCGGGACAAGCCCGGGCATGACGCAGTTTGAAGACGCTGGGAGCAACGATCAGGCGTGCTTGACGTGCTTCTCGAGACCCGGATCGATCAGTTCGCCCTTCATCAGGAACAGCGGCGCCTTGTGATAGAGCTTCAGGTCGTTGAAGGGGTCGGTGATGATCTTGGTCATCCAGACGAGCCCGGTCTCGACATCGCGGATGAAGAACAAATGGATGGTGCGGAACAGGAGGCCGCCGACGCCGACCACGAGCCAGATCTTGGCCACCTGGCGGGTGAAGTCGCCCATCGTGACCCAGGGCTTGAACAGGCCGAACAGCGTCGGATCGAAGTACAGCACCATCGGCGACAGTGCCCAGATCGCCATCAGCACGACCTTGCGCTGCAGATTGTAGCCGACCTTGATGTCTTCCTTGTGCTCGTGGGTCGCCTGGTTGACGTGGTCGTAACCCTTCGGCTCGAAGAAGAAGTGACCGGCCTGGCGCGAGGTCATCGAGACCAGCCAGCCGACCAGCGCCGACACGACCGGATCGAAGAACAGCATCACATAGGCGAACAGGAAGCTCAGCGCGCTGACGAAGTGCAGGCTCTGGTTGATCCGGCTGTGATGGTAGAAGCGATGGTCATCCCAGCGCTGGGTACGCAGCTCTTGCAGGAAATTCTTGATCATTGGTTCCCCCAACATCTTTCGGGACAGGATTTACAGGGATTCGATGTATCGCGTGTGACATCATCATAATGACATATGACAATGCGGAGCGACGCCTTGACGCAACCGGAGCAGGGTCTCGCCTCATCCCGACGAAATCTGCGGGGAAAAGGCGAAGGAGGTCGTAGCCTCCCGGTTCGGGGCGCGCTGTGCGCTACCTCACCCGGGAGGAGCGGCGGGCTGGACCGCCTGGCCAGGCCGCCTCAGGCGGCTTTGGCAACATCCGCCTTGCGGAAGCGAACCAGCGAGAAGTGGCCGAGCGGCGGAATCAGGCGGCGCTCCGCAAGCTCCATGCAGCGTGCGCCCGCGAGCCATTTGGTGTAGCGCGACCAGGCGAATTCGGCGGTCCGGAACCCGAGCGGGCGCACCACCGGCTGCAGCTTCTGCTCGATGAAGCGGCGGACGCCGGCATCGGCGCTGACGCGGGTCAGGATGATCAGTTCGCCGCCCGGACGCACCACGCGGGCGAACTCGTCGAGCGCGGCTTCGGGGTTCGGCACCGCCGACAGCACATACTGCGCCATCACCACATCGAACGAATTGTCGGGAAATTCGAGCTTCTCGGCGTCCATCACCGCGAGGCCCTCGACATTCTTCAGACCCTGCTCGGTGACCCGCTTCTTGGCCTTCTCCAGCATCGCTTCCGAGATGTCGGTGCCGAAGATGCGGACGTTCTGGCTGTAGAGCGGCAGCGAGATGCCGGTGCCGACGCCGACCTCGAGCACCCGGCCGCCGATCTTGTTGGTGGCCTGGATCGCGGCCTGCCGGCCCTTGCTGAACACACCGCCAAACACGAGGTCGTAGATCGGCGCCCAGCGGTCATAGGCCTGCTCGACCGTCTCGCGGTCGAAGTCCATGGAACGGTCGGCACCCAGCTTGATGATTTCAGCCATAGATCGTCTCTCGTCTCTCGTTCGATTGAGCTGTTAATTTGGAACCGCACTGCGGCCGGCAACGCGGCGGGCGGGCCGCGGCGCGCGGCTCGGATGCAGCGTGGCCAGATTGCCGATGAACTGACGCGCACTGTTTTCCCAGGAACGCTCCAACGCAAAATTGCGGCAGTCGGCGCGCGACATCGTCAGCGCGCGCAGACAGGCGCTGCGCAGGTCGTTGTCGATCGCGCCGATCGGATGGTTGGCGATGACGTCCTTCGGGCCGGTGACCGGGAACGCGGCGACCGGCGTGCCGCAGGCCAGCGCCTCGAGCTGCACGACGCCGAAGGTGTCGGTCAGGCTCGGGAACACGAAGACGTCGGCGGCGGCGAGGTGCGAGGTCAAATCCTGCCCCTTCTTCTCGCCGAGGAAAATCGCGTCTGGATATTTCTGTTCCAATGCCGCCCTTTGCGGGCCGTCGCCGACCACGACCTTGGAGCCCGGCAGGTCCAGCGACAGGAAGGCGTCGAGGTTCTTCTCCACCGCGACGCGGCCCATGGTCATGAAGATCGGCCGCGGCAGATCGAGCGTGGCCGGCTGGTCCGGATTGAAGATCCTGGTGTCGACGCCGCGGGTCCAGAAGCCGAGCCTGCGGAAGCCGCGCTCGGCGAGCTCTGACCGCAGCGAGTCGGTTGCGACCATCGTCATCGAGCCGGCGGCGTGGAAGTGGCGCAGCACAGCATAGCCGACGCTGTCGGGAATGCCGGTACGCACCGAAACATATTCCGGGAAGCGCGTTGTATAGGATGTGGTGAAGGCGAGCTTGTTGCGCTGGCAATAGCCGCGCACCGCCCAGCCGATCGGCCCTTCGGTCGCGATGTGGATCGCCTCGGGCGCAGCCTCCTCGATCCGGCGCGCGATCTCGCGGCGGTTCGGCAGCGCCACGCGCAGGCCCGGATAGGTCGGCACGCCGACCGAACGGAAACCGTCGGGAGTGAGGAATTCGATCTCGGCGCCGAGCCCGGCTGCGCTGCGCGCAAGCGACGTCAGCGTCCGGACCACGCCGTTGACTTGCGGATGCCAGGCATCGGTCGCAACGAGTATGCGCATTGCAGGAGATCCAAATCGTTAATCTTGATTCTGCTCGCACGACGTTCTGACATGGATGTTTCAAACGTATGACGTCATCGAAATGTTAGGTTGTTTTTCACGGCAAACGGCCGGTTTTTCGTGTAACGTGACAGCCAGATGTCAGAGCAGAGTGAAAATCCCGGCGCCAAGCGCCGCAGGCTCAGGCGACGAAACTCGTCGCTGCTGATCCTTGCGGCCGGCATGCTTGTGTTCGGTCTCGCCGCCGGCGCGCTGTATTACGCGCTGCGTCCGGTGACGCTCGCGATCGCGGTCGGCCCGACCGGCAGCGAGGACGTCAAGCTGATCCAGGGTTTCGCCCAGGCCTTTGCGCACGACGGCAGCTCGGTGCGGCTGAAGCCGGTCACGACGCAGGGCTCCGCCGAGAGCATCGCGCTGTTCACGGCAAACAAGGTCGACCTCGCGGTGGTGCGCGGCGACCTCGACCTGCCCGCGAGCGCCGAGTCGGTTGCGATCCTGCGCAAGAATGTCGTCGTGCTGTGGGCGCCCACGGGTGCCAAGGGCAAGCGGCGGTCCGCGAAGATCAAGAGCATCGACGACCTCGCCGGCCACAAGGTCGGTGTGGTCGGCAGCACCCAGGCCAACGTCACGCTGCTGCGCGTGATCCTGACCGAGTCCGGCGTCAACCCCGACAAGGTCGCGGTCAGCCAGTTCGCCGTGAACAAGATCGCCGACCTCGCGCGCGACCCCTCGCTCGATGCCTACATGACCGTCGGCCCGCTCGACAGCAAGATAACGGCGGAAGCGATTACGGCGACGGCGGCGGCGCGCGGCGAGCCGGTCTTCCTCCCGATCGACGTCTCGGAGGCGATCGCGCAGAAGCATCCGCGCTATGAGTCCGAGGAGATCGCCGGCAGCATCTTCTCCTCGTCGCCGGCACGGCCCGAGGACAAGGTCGAGACCGTCAGCGTCAATCACCTCATCATCGCGCAACATGCGCTGAGCGAGGCGACCGTCGGCGCGCTCGACCGGCAGCTGTTCACGCTGCGCCTCCAGGTCGCACGCGATCTGCCGGCGGCGGCCAAGATCGAGAAGCCCGACACCGACAAGGACGCCGCGCTGCCGGCGCATCAGGGCGCGGCCGCCTACATCGACGGCACCGAGCGCACCTTCCTCGAAAAATACTCCGACTACATCTGGGGCGGCATCCTGCTGCTCTCCGGCCTCGGCTCGGCCGGCGCCTGGCTGCGCCACTACGTGAAGCGCGACGAGCGCGAGCACTACATCACCCATCGCGACAATCTGTTGACCCTGATCTCGCAGGTGCGCGGCGCCGAAACGCCGGAACAGCTCGCGGCCATGCAGGGCGATGCGGATGCCCTGTTGCGCGAGGCGCTCGACTGCTACGACGACGGCGCGATCGAGGAAGGCGACCTCTCGGTGATCGGGCTGACACTCGAGCAATTTCACCACGCCGTCTCCGACCGCCGCGCCGTGATCAACGGCGACAAGCCGGGCCTGCCGCGGATGCGCGCCGGCTAGACCGCGTGCACGCCGAATTGCACCGAGAGCAATGTGCACCGAGAGCAATGTTTCGATTGCGCGTGCAGGCGCGCGTGGCCATGTTGAGTACCACCACAACGCTTCGCACGACACCATGATCACGTCCATCGTCGCAGACCTGCCCGCGCCGTTCGTGCTCGCGGTCGCACTGGCCGGCGTCTTCCTGATCGCCTTCATGAAGGGCGCGTTCGGCGGCGGCTTTGCCATCGTCGGCATCCCGCTGCTGTCGCTGGCGATGGACCCGATCGCGGCGGGCGCGCTGCTGGCGCCGTTGTTCGTCGTCATGGACGTCACCGCGCTGCGGTTCTGGCGCCCGAGCACATGGTCGCGCATCGACCTCGCGATGCTGCTGCCGGCGCTCGTCGTCGGCATCGGCCTCGGCTACTTCGTGCTGCGCGATCTCGACCGGCATGCCGTCGAGATCGTGATGGGCGTGGTGACGCTGGTGTTCACCGCGCTGTGGTTTCTCGGCGGCGGCGAGATCAAGCCGCGTCCGCGCTCGACGTTCAAGGCGACGTTCGCCGGCCTGTCCTCCGGCGTCACCACGATGGTGGCGCATTCGGGCGGGCCGCCGCTTGCGATCTATCTGCTGCCGCTCGGCATGCCGAAGGCGCTTTACGCCGGCACCACCAGCCTGTTCTTCACGGTCGGCAACCTCTTGAAGGCCGGCCCGTGGCTCGTGCTCGCCACGCCGTCGCGCAGCCTGTGGATGCTGATGGCACTTTGCGTGCCGGCGGTGCCGGTCGGCGTCTGGGCCGGATGGCGGCTGCACGAACGTCTCGACCAGCGCGCGCTGTACCGCGCCTGCTACGCCATTCTGGTCATCACCGCCGCCAAGCTGCTGTGGGACGGATTGGCCGGATATCTCAGCTCCTGAACCGCGAAAGTGCTGGCTCCTCGTCAGGAGGACTGCCTGCCGCGGACGGCGTTCGCGGCAACGGCAAGCGGCGCAATGTCTGGACGCGTCGCGGCCGCGTCGTCCGGCGCAAGGCGCTGGCGCGCCACGAACGAGAAGCGGCTGCGCAGTTTCAGGATCGGCTTCTCGATCCAGTGCCAGGAGAACGCGGCGAACAGCGTAATCAGCAGCAGCGCGATCGCGAACTGAACGATCACGGGCGCTTGCGGCAGCCATACCCGCACCACCTGCTGCACCGGAAATCCGTAGAGATAGATGCCGTAGGAATAGTCGCCGCGCGAGACCAGCGGCAGCCGCGGCAGCTTCGAGACGCCGAGATACGCGGTGATGTAGACCAGCGCCGGTGCAATCAGAAGATTGAGCACCGGCTGGCTCATCCAGTCCGCCGGACCGAGCAGCGCGGCGCCCGCGCAGAGCGCGCAGCACGCGGCGAGAAGCCATCCGTTGTAGGGAACGCGGTCACGATAGAGATAGATGGCGATGCCGAGCATAAACGCGACCGGCAGCTTCGCGCCGCGTCCGAGGAACGGCGCCGCGCTGAAGATCCTGTCATGCAGCGTGCCGGCGACGCCGGCGGGCAGTTGCGACGATTGCGCGCTATGCCCGGTGAGTGCGAGCGCAAGGCCGATGCCGACCAGCACGAGCGCACCGAGCACGATGAGCGGCGGCCTGCGCAACAGGCCGAACAGGATGAACAGCGTCATCAGCGCGTAGCAGCCATATTCGAACGGCACCGTCCACAGCGAGCTGTTGACCTCCGGCGCGGGATTGCCGCTGAACACGCCGGGCAGAACGTAGTTCACGAGGCCGATGATGTTGGTGAAGTATTTGTAGGTGCCGAAGTTGGTGAAATAGTCCGACAGCGGCAGCGCGGTGAAGATCGGCCCGAGGATCAGCGCCGACAGCACGATCTCGACCGCAAGCGCCGGAATGATCCGCATGCCGCGATTGGTGAGAAATTCCTTCAGGGAAAGCCGAAGGCCGCTCGCCGCGATGAGAAACCCGCTCAGCGCGAAGAACATCACGAGGATTGCGTAGTGCGGAAACCAGGCGATCCACGCCTGCTCGCCGTCGCCACTGCCGCTCGCGACATAGGGCGCGTGGGCGGCGACGACGGAAATCGCCAGTGCGATACGGAGAAAATCGAACCCCGGGCCGAAGCCCTTCTGCCGATCCAGCATGCTGCCGATCGTGTGCCCCAGCATCATTTCCACTCCATTCCGAAACAATGCGCTGGGACAGCAAGCGCCGTGCCAGGAAGACTGTCTTGCGGCGGTACACCCCCTTCCCGGCAACCCGGCCTTAACCGTGCGACGAAACACGCACGAAACAATTCCCTAACGGCACGAAACCATTTTGGCGATTTCGTGCAAACGTCCTGAAACGCCTCACCTGTACTGCTTTGACCCAACGACGCGCCGGAACTGGCGCGCAGGGCGCAAACAACAGGGGTCGACAATGTTCAATTCCATCAAGCTGAACTCGCGTCTCGCTGCCGCCGCCTTCGGTGCGCTGGCGATTGGCACCGTCTCATTCGCAAATACCGCCGCGGCTGCTCCGCTGCCGATGTTCCCCTTCATCCTGACGCCGCCGACCGAGGCCGTGCAGCCGCCGGTGCAGTCGATGCCGCAGGCGCAGGAGGAAGACCGTTCCGTCGAATTGCCCGCTCGCCTGCGCCGCCAGGTCGTCGCCTATCCGACGCGCGAGGCGCCCGGCACCATCATCATCGACACCCCGCACACCTATCTCTATCTCGTGCTCGGTAACGGCCAGGCCATGCGCTACGGCATCGGCATCGGCCGCGACGGCTTCACCTGGTCGGGCACCCAGACCATCACCAAGAAGGCGGAGTGGCCGGATTGGACGCCCCCACCGGAAATGATCGCCCGCCAGCCCTATCTGCCGCGCCACATGGCCGGCGGCCCCGGCAATCCGCTCGGCGCCCGCGCCATGTATCTCGGCGGCACCATCTACCGCATCCACGGCACCAACGCGCCGGAGACGATCGGCACCCGCGTGTCCTCCGGTTGCCTGCGCCTGACCAATGCAGATGTCTCCGACCTCTATTCGCGGGTCAGCGTCGGCACCAAGGTGATCGTGCTGCCGATGACCGACCGCCGCGCCGATCTCGGCTCGGCCGTCCGCTAAGTCCCTCCCCTCCAAGGCGTGCCTTATTAAAGGCGTCCTCGGCAACGGCTCCGGCACTTCGTGCCGGGGCCGTTGCCGCGTTCATCAACCTTAACGCCTTCCGCCCCTGAAGCAGCTTGATCCCGCCACACTGGCGCCCTCGTCGGGGGGCCTGTACAAGCCGTCAAGTTGATTTTCATCCGGGGGAATGATGCGTCTACCGATGCATCCAAGGACGATAGCGCTCGGGATCGCGGTGGTGCTGGTCTCGTTCGTGATCAGCCTCAAGGCAATGGACTGGCTCGCGCCGAGCGTCACCGTGCAGAAGCCGAAGCTCGCAGAGCTGCCGCCGCTGCCGCAGGCGCCGCGTTCCTCGACGATCGTGGCGCAGGTCTCGGTCGCGCTGTCGGCGATCCGCGACGCCGCCGAACGCGGCGCGCCGAAGACCTTCGGCGGCAAGGCCGACAACCCGGTCCAGCAAATCCTGCAAAATGCCGACATCGGCTGGACCGCATCGCGCGGGCCGATCGCGGCCACCGGCGCGCAGGACGTGCTGACGCTGACCACCCCGATCAACGGCACGCTCAAGGTCACCGGCGCGCTGTCCGCCAAGGCAACCGGCGCGGTCAGCGACGCGCTCGGCAGCCTGCTCGGCGGCAATGTCGCCAAGCAGATCGGCGCCGTGAACATCAAGAACGTCAACGCCAACGCCGAGATCAAGGGCAACGTCACCCTCACCGCGCGCCCGAAGCTCGGCGCATCCTGGCGGATCGAGCCGAACCTGCAGGCTCAGGTCAATCTCGGCGACACCAGCCTGTCGACGGCCGGCGTCCGCATCAGCGTGCCGGCCCAGGTCAAGCCTGTTATCGACAAGGCGGTCGCCGACCAGATTTCTGTGGTCGAGGCCCGATTGCACAACGACCCGGTGTTCCAGAACAACGCCCGCACGCAATGGGCCAAGGCCTGCCGCTCGATCCCGCTGCAAGGCACCGGCGGTACCACCTCGATGCCGCCGATGTGGCTCGAACTGCGACCGACCCGCGCGATCGCAGCGCAGCCCAAGGTCGATACGTCCTCGCTGATCCTGACGATGGGGATCGAGGCCGAGACGCGGATCACGGAGGCACAGACCACCCCGAACTGCCCATTCCCGGAAAAACTCTCGATCGTGCCGCCGATGGCGAGCCAGGTCGCGATCGGCCTGCCGGTCGACCTGTCCTTCACCACGCTGAGCCAGCTGGTCGAGGCGCAGCTCAAGGGCAAGACCTTCCCCGAGGACAGCTCCGGTCCGGTCGACGTGACCGTCAAGAGCGCGAGCATCGCCGCCTCCGGCGACCGGCTTCTGATCTCGCTCCTGGTGCACGCCAAGGAGAAGGCCAGCTGGTTCGGCCTGGGCGCCGAGGCGACCGTGCACATCTGGGGCCGGCCGCGGCTCGACCAGCCGTCGCAGACGCTGCGGCTGACCGACGTCGAGCTGGCGGTGGAATCCGAGGCCGCGTTCGGCCTGCTCGGCGCCGCCGCGCGCGCCGCGATCCCGCACATGCAGCAGACCCTCAACGACCGGCTGGTGGTCGACCTGAAGCCATTCGCGACCAACGCGCAGCGGAAGGTCGCCGCCGCCATCGCCGACCTGCAGAAGAACGAGGAAGGCATTCGCGTCGACGCCGAGGTCAACAGCATCCGGCTGGCCGGCATCGACTTCGATTCCAAGACGTTGCGGGTGATCGTGGAAACCGACGGCACCATCAAGGCCGCCGTCACCGCGTTACCGGCGCTGTAACCGAATCCTCTCCCTCTCCCCGCTCTTCGCGGGGTCGAGACGAGCGGAGCTCGCTCTGAGCGGGCTGGAGGTGCGGGGCCTTCTGCACGGGTGGCGATTGTCGTGAAACCGGTAACCCCTCACCCGGATTGCGTCGCAATCCGGGTGATCCCCGCGAGCGGGGGGAGGTAACAAGGCCTCCGCTCGCGCGTTCCATCCGCCCCCTGTCCTGCCCATGCTCAAAAAGTCGTCTTTGCGACAGCTTGTCGCAGCGGCTAGAACGCCTCGGTGGAAGCAACCCTCAACGAAAAAGCCAGGGAGAAAAACACGATGAAAACACTCTTGGCCGCAGCGGCGGCCGGCCTCGCGCTCACGGTCTCCGCGACCGCGGCGAACGCCCAGATCTCCGACGACGTCGTCAAGATCGGCGTGCTCACCGACATGTCGAGCCTCTATGCGGACGCCACCGGCAAGGGCTCGGTCGCCGCCGTCGAGATGGCGGTCGCCGATTACGGCGCCAAGGTGAAAGGCAAGCCGGTGCAGGTGATCGCAGCCGATCACCAGAACAAGCCCGACGTCGGCGTCAACATCGCACGCAACTGGTACGACAACGACAAGGTCGACGCGATCCTCGACGTGCCGACCTCGTCGGTCGCATTGCCGATCTCGGCGCTGACGCGCGAGAAGAACAAGATCCACATCAATTCCGGCGGTGGCTCCTCCGATATCACCGGCACCGCCTGCTCGCCCAACACGGTGCACTGGACCTACGACACCTACGCGCTGTCGAACGTCGCCGGCAAGGCGATGGTCAAGCGCGGCGAGGACACCTGGTTCTTCGTCACCGCCGACTACGCCTTCGGCATGGCGCTGGAACGCGATGCTGCCAATGTCGTCAAGGAAAGCGGCGGCAAGGTGCTGGGCGACGTGCGTCATCCGCTCAACTCGTCGGACTTCTCGTCCTTCCTGCTGCAGGCGCAGGCCTCCAAGGCCAAGGTCGTGGCGCTGGCGAACGCCGGCGGCGACACCACCAACGCGCTGAAGCAGGCTTCCGAGTTCGGCCTGACCCAGGGCGGCCAGAAGATGATCGCGCTGCTCCAGGAGATCACCGACACCCATTCGCTCGGCATCAAGGCCACCCAGGGCCTGATTGTCACCGACGCCTTCTACTGGGACATGAACGACGAGACCCGCGCCTTCTCGAAGCGCTTCAACGAGAAGGTCGGCCACATGCCGACCATGATCCAGGCCGGCCTCTATTCGGCGACCATGCATTACCTGAAGGCGATCGAGGCCATCGGCACCGACGAGGCGCCGAAGGTGATGGCCCAGATGCGTGCCACGCCGGTCAACGACTTCTTCGCCAAGAACGGCCATATCCGGATCGACGGCCGCATGGTGCACGACATGTATCTGTTCGAGGTCAAGAAGCCCGAGGAATCCAAGGGCGAGTGGGACCTCTACAAGCTGATCGCCACCGTGCCCGGCGACGAGGCGTTCCGCCCGCTCGACAAGGGCGGCTGTCCGCTGGTGAAGTCGAACTGACGGCTACTCAACACCGGATCGCGTCGAGCGATGCGATCCGGCTTCTCCGCGCAAGCCGGGCGGGGCGAAAGTTCACTGCAAGCATTACGCCTGGAAGACCCGCAGCGTTGCGATCTGGAACGGACGCAGCGCCAGGCGGCATACCCGATCCTCGATCGGCAGGGCCTCGATGCGGTCTTCCAGGGTGTTGCTCATCCACACCGACGCGATGTCGACGCCGAAATCGAGCGTCGCGGCGGTGCGAATGCCTGCGCTCTCGTAGAGCCGCACCACCCAGCCGTCGCCATCCTCGGCGGGCTTGATCGTATCGACGATCGCGTTGGCCGGGGACACGGTCAGGAGCGAGTGTCGCAACGGCGCGCGCGGTTTTCCCTTCGTCCACAGCACCGGACGCTCGAACCGCAAGGCGCGCCCGACCGTGTCCGCGCTGCGCCAGTCGCCGTGATGAGGATAGATCGCATAGCGCATCCGGTGCCGCCCGAGATCGGCCTGCGGATCGGGCAATTCGGAGCCGCGCAGCAGCGTCAGCGCGAGCTGGTTGCCGAACGCCGAATAGCCGTGACGGCAGTCGCTGAACAGCGACACGCCGAAATCCGGCTCGGCGAGATCGGCCCAGCGATGGCCGGGCACCTCGTACTTGGCCGCATCGGCATCCGTGTTGGCATGCGTCGGCCGCTCGGTTGCGCCGAACATGGTTTCATAGGTTGCGTTGGACGCACGACAGGCCACCGGGAACATGACCTTCAGCGCCGTCTTGCGCTCCTGCCAATCGACCGTGGTTTCGAATTCGAGATGATCGGCGCCGGCATCGAGGCGGATCACCTGCGCGAGCCGGCTCGCGCGTCCGAGCCCGCGCTCGAAACGGACCTCGCCGCGCAGTCCGCCATCCGACAGCGCGGCGCAGCTCACCTCCCCTGCCGCCTCGCGCGCGGTCTCCAGCGCGAACGGATCGATATCCCATGCCTCGAAATCGAGCGGCCGGTCATCGAGCAGCAGCAGCCGGGCTGCCGGTGACGCGAAGGTCTCGCGGCCGGTCGCAACGTGCAGCAGCGACCGAACAAGCCCGCTGCGATCAATGCGCGCCTCGAGCCGCGCATTCGACAGCACGAAGCCGTCCGCATCTGCGCAGACCACAACGCGATCGTCGGTCGTCGTCGTTTCGCCCGCCGCAAACGGCGCGGCGACAATGTGACGAAGCTCGCCGCCGGGGTCGGACGCGACCTCGGCACGCGCGCAGCCCAGCGTGTTGATGGGTATCCAATTGCCGTCTTCGGGATCGCACAGTGTCCCCAGCACGGCTTGCGTGCGACGCCCGGCCTCCTCCGCTACGCCGGCGAGTTCGACCTCCGCACGTTCATAGACCTCGCGGATGCTGCTGCCGGGAATGATGTCGTGGAACTGGTTGACCAGCAGCGTGCGCCACAGCGCTTCGATCTCCTGTGCGGACGGTGCCGGTTGCCGGCAGGCAGCCGCGACAGTCGTCACGAATTCGAGTGCCTGAAGGCCGGCCTCGCAAGCGCGGTTCAGGCGCTTGGTCTCGGCCTGCGTGGTGTAGGTGCCACGATGATATTCGAGATAGAGCTCGCCTTCGATCGTCGCCAGATCCGGCGCCGATACCGCCAGGCGGTCGAAGAACTCGTCGACGGAGCGAATCTGGATCCGCGGCAGCCCCTGCAAGTCCCTTGCGCGCTGCAACGTCTCGAGCATCGTCTCGTCGGCACCGCCGCCGCCGTCGCCATAGCCGAACAGATAGAGTGCGTCGGACGAACGGTCGGCGTCCTTGTAATTGGCGGCGTGATAGCGGAGCTCCGCGACCTGCGCCGATCCGTTGTAGGTGTCCGCCGGGGGGAAATGCGCCAGCACTGTGCTGCCGTCCAGTCCGCGCCAATGGAAGCTGTGATGCGGCGGTGAGGTGAATTTGTTCCACGACAGCTTCTGGGTAAGGAAGCGCGACATCCCCGCCGACTGCATCAGCTGCGGCAGCTGGGCGTCGTAGCCGAACACGTCGGGATTCCAGAACACGCTGGAGCGCGCGCCGAACGTCTGCTCGAAATAGCGCTGACCATAGAGGAACTGACGGCAGATCGACTCGCCCCACGGCAGATTGCAGTCCGGCTCGATCCAGCTGCCGCCGACCGGAATCCATTGGCCGGCGGCGGCCTTGGCGCGAATTCGGGCGAACAGGTCAGGGTCATTCTGCTCGATGACGGCGTACTGATAGGCCTGCGAGCAGGCGAATTTGAAATCGGGATAGCGCTCCATCAGCGCCACCGCCGTGGAGAAGCTGCGTTGCGCCTTGCGCCGGGTTTCCGCCAGCGGCCACAGCCATGCCGTGTCGAGATGGGCGTGGCCGATCGCCGACATCTCGTGGGTGATGCTGCCGTTTCGTGCCGCGAGCAGGCCGTCGAGGATCGCCCGCGCCGCCGGCCACGTCGCGCGGTCGTCGGGGTCGGCGATGTTGCAGATACGGTTGAGATCGTGCAGCAGGCGCCCCGCCCAGGTCCGATCCAGCGCCGGTTGCGCCGTCTCTCCGACAGCTCCGTATGACCTCGACCTTGTCGTGGGATCGCGGTCAGCCTCGAGCTGGCGCAGCACTTCGTAGTCGAAATAGAATGCCGAGGCCTCGGGATCGAAGCGGCGCAGCTCGCAGGCGACCAGCGCGTAGGCCTGCGGATCGCTCCAGAACGCGCCGAACAGGCCGTTGCAGGCCACCTCCACATGGAAGCTGATCGTCTCCCCGCCGCTCGCCGACTGAACGAGCGGCGCGACGTGGCGGCCGGGATTGAGACCCTGTGAGGAACGTCCGTTGAGCCAAAGCAGCGCTTCCGAGCGGCTGTCCCAATACAAATCCACGCGCGAGCCGGCCCAGGCCTGCGGCAGCTCGGCCACGACGTGCACCCAATAGGTCGCCCATAGCGGTCCCAGCGTCTCGCCCAACGGGACCGGCCGATAATCGAGCTTGAGCGCGTCCTCGAGGGTGATCCGCTCGGTGGGACCGGCAAGCGCGAGCGAAGTGACCGGCACGCGGTCGGCATGAATCTTCTGTTGCAGCCGCTCCGCAAAGCCTTCCAACCGGCGCCGCGTGTATTGCGGGTAGCGGCCGCGAATCCGGGCTACCGCGGGATCGCCGCTCTCGCGGTCCTTGTCATTCATCAGGTTCAGCCATTTGAAGAATGATTACGTAAGCTCAATCGGTTGATGATGATTGAAACGGGCACCTCTCCGATGCCATGGAGACGCGCTGTCCGAATTGGATTGCCTGACCTAATCCTTACATTCTTCCCGGATTTTATCCATCGGCCAACAAAAAGCGCGCCCGGCAGCAGCCGGACGCGCTCTTTTCCTGCAGGTCGCGATATGCCTTAGTCGGTCGAGTACTTGAACTCGGGCATCGCCTTCAGCTCATCCTTGGACGCATTGAACACGGCGTGATCCGGATACCACGGATTCGGCTTCGACGCCGCCGCCGCCGGAGCTGCGCCCGTGGTGGTGTTCGTCTTGGCGGTGCCGCCGGTGCTGTTGGACGCGCCGGTATAGGCGATCGGCTCGCTGACGAACTTCACCTTGTCGAGCGGCACGGCGACCAGATGCTCGCCGACGCCAAGGAAGCCGCCGACACCGATCACGACCGCCTTGATCGTACCGCTCTTGTCCATCAGCAGATCGTTGATCGACCCGACGCTCTCGTTCTTGTCGTTATAGACGCTGAGTCCGGCGACCTTCGACGCACGCCAGTTGCCCTTGAACTCGGTCGGCGACGTCGCTGACGTCGATGCCGCTGGAGCCGGCGACGTGGCCGCAGGAGACATCTTGTCGCCCTTGTCGGTTGGAGTCTGCGCAACGGCGACGGTTGCAAGCAGCGCGGTGCCGGCGAGGCCGGCGATGATGGATTTGACCAACATTGATGGCTCTCCTCTCGCAAAATCGATGCTGGGAAAACCCGTCATCTTCACAACCGTTCCTAACGGACCTGCGATCAAAAGCCGCTTGGATGCCGAGGAACACGATAAGGCGATGCGGCCGACTGGAGGGTGGGGACGTTTCAGCGCATGGAACGCTGCGCCGCTTGACGAAGGTAATCGTGATCTCTCAACTAAGCTTGCGGTTGAGCCTCACGACTGCGCCGGACGCGCAGTCCATGATGTGACGATGTTTGGCTCACTAAGTCGTCCCGGCGAACCGCGCTACACAGGCCGCACGCTCTCCCAGCGACCGCATCATCGATCGACGAGCATCGTCATGCGCGCATGTTGCCGCGCGATCAGAAGCCGCCCCAATAGGGCGGCACGCCGTAGAAGCGATGCAGCTCGACTTCCTGCGAACGATCGCCCCAATCGAAATCCTTGTCGGCACGGAACGACGGCGCGCGCTTCAGCTCCTCGTCCTCGATGTCGAGCTCATAGGCCTCGAACTTCGGGTTGTAGTGCAGCCGGCCCCAGGGCAGCGGGATCAAATTGGTTCCGATGCCCAGGAAGCCGCCGAAGCTCAACACCGCGTACGATACCTTGCCCGAGATCTTGTCGATCATCAGCCGCTCGATATGGCCGATCATGTCGCCATTGGCCCGGCGTACCGCCGTCCCCTCGACCCGGTCGCTTGCAATCAGCTGATGCGGCCTGGTCTCGACCTCGACAGCCATCTCACCCTCCCTGACCTGAAAGGGAAATAACGCGTCGCAAGGGGGACGGGTTCCGCCCTGGATATGACAGCCGCCCTTCCCTTTCTCCGGCTGCCATGGCGGCTAGGGACCGCGGCGCTGTACCGGGAGGTTCTGCCCGCATTTCAGGGCATCAGGATTGATGACAGAACGATAACTTTTCTCCCTGCCGCCGACCTGTTAACCCGGATAGCCGGGCAAGATTTCAGACACACACTGAAACAAAATTCCTGAGCCGCTTTCCCCGAATCACGGACAAAAGATCGGTATGACCCAGGCTGCGCCCAATATCCTTGTCGTCGAGGACGATCGCGAGACGCGGTCCCTTATCGCAAAATATCTCCGTACCAATTCCTGTCATGTCACGACCGCCTGCGACGGCCGCGAGATGGCCAAGGCGATGACCGACCACCGAGTGGACCTCTTGGTGCTCGACGTCATGCTGCCCGGCGAGGACGGCCTCAGCCTGTGCCGCAAGGTGCGGGCGGAATCGCAGACGCCGATCATCATGCTGACCGCGCGCGGCGAGGACGTCGACCGCATCCTCGGCCTCGAGATGGGCGCCGACGACTACCTGGCAAAGCCGTTCAACCCGCGCGAGCTGCTGGCGCGGATCAACGCGGTGCTGCGCCGGCAGGCCGCCGCGCGCAACGCCAGCGCGATCGAGGGCGCGACCACGCTGACCTTCCTCGGCTGGCGTATCGACATCCGCCTGCGCGAGTTGCGCAACCCCGAAGGCGCGCGCGTCGCCATGACCAGCGCCGAGTTCGACCTGCTGCGCACCTTCTGCGAGCGGCCCGGCCGCGTGCTGTCGCGCGACAGCCTGCTCGACCTGACCCAGGGCCGCAGCGCCGGCTCGTTCGAACGTTCGATCGACGTGCTGGTCAGCCGCATCCGCCGCAAGATCGAGCCCGATCCGCAGGAAGCTACCATGATCAAGACGGTGCGTTCCGGCGGCTATGTGTTCACGCCGAGGGTGGAGGCGGTTGCCGCCACGAACAACTGACCATGAAGCTGCTGCGCGTGCTGAGTCTGCGGGGGATCGGCGCCCAGATGGCGGCGTTGGTCGTCGTTTCGATCGTCGCGCTGCATTTGATCATCACCGCCACATTCCTGATCCATCGCCCTGATCGGCTGGAGCCTTCGGATCGCTGGCACACCCAGCTCGCCGCCGCCGCGCAGCTGCTCGGGCATGCCCCGGCGTCGGAGCGGCCGCGGCTCGTGGCCGACGTCGCCCGCGCCTTCCCGCAACTTGCGATCGGCGACCTGCCGGCCGATGCCGGCGCGCTCACCGAAACCGATACGCCCAGCCTGCACGCGCTGCGCCGGCTCGGCGCCGGCTATCGCATCTTCCTGCTGCCGCGCGAGGCTGGCGGCACGCCGCATGACGGCGAAATTCGCCGCGTCGCGATCCGCCTGCCCGACGGCGCCATGTTCGCCGCCAACCTGACGCCGGATCAGCACATGCGGCCGTTCTGGGGTGGACCGTGGATGATGACGGTGCTGTTCGCCGTCATCAGCGTCACCCTGCTCGGCCTGTGGGCAGCATGGGCGCTGACCGCACCGCTGTCGTCCTTCGTCAAGGCCGCCGAGACCTTCAGCCTGAACGGCGCCGCCGCGCCGCTGCCCGAACGCGGTCCGGAGGAGATCCGTTCGCTGGCCCGGGCGCTGAACCGGATGCGCGAGCGCATCACCGCATTGATCGACGATCGCACCAAGATGCTGGCCGCGATCAGCCATGATCTGCGAACGCCGATCACGCGGATGCGGCTGCGCGCCGAATTCATCGAGGACGAGACCCATCGCCACCGCATGCTGCGCGACCTCGACCAGATGCGCTCGATGCTGGAATCGGTGCTGTCGTTCCTGCGCAACGACCGCAGGCTCGAGGAGATGACGCTGGTCGACATCGCGAGCACGCTGCACCTCGTCACCGATCAGTTCGCCGACATGGGACACAAGGTCAGCTACGCCGGCCCGCAGCACGCGATGGCGACCGCGCGGCCGGCCGACCTGCACCGCTGCATCACCAATCTGGTGGACAATGCCGTGCGGTTCGGCGGCGAAGTGGCCGTCCGCCTCGACGTCAAGCCCGACCGCCTCGTCGTCGACATCGAGGATGACGGGCCCGGCATTTCGGATGCGCACAAGGCGAGCGTGCTGGAGCCGTTCGTGCGCGGCGACCAGGCGCGCAACATGGATGAGGCCGAAGGCTTCGGCCTTGGCCTGTCGATCGCCAACGCCATCGTGCTCGCGCATGCCGGCACGCTGTCGCTGCACGATCGCAAGCCGCACGGGCTCGTGGTCCGGATCGAATTGCCGGCGCGGCAGCAGCAGTTGCAGCCGCGACGGAAATCCGCGGCCTGATCAGCCGAAGCTGTGCGATGATGAGACGTCAGGCGGCGAGCGGCGTAATAAGCTCCGCTTCCTCGTAGATCGCGATGGCCTCGAAGCGGTAATTGCAGGCGCGGCAATTCCACAGGAATGACGTACGGCCTTCGCTGTGCTCCACCCAGTCGGGGCGGGCGATCGGCTTGCCGCATTGCGCGCAGGGATTTTCGCGAGGCAAATAGCCGGTGTCCTGACGGACCATGGCGCATCTCCCGAATGTTGTTTCTTGCGTGCTTGCAATGGACAGAGCGGCTGACTGAACGCTCGCACGCTCTGTCGTAGGTGAAGTCTAGACCTTCATTGATTCGTTTGCACGACAAACTGCTGTGGATAGCGTGCGGCAAAATTAGTCAGAAAAATTCCAAGGAAATGGAAACCAAGACAATTTTTGGCTGAGACGGTTGAAGCGAACAATTTGAAGCATCATTCGCGCAATCGTCGGCCGGCCCACCGGCATCCGGACAATCACGGACGCATAACGTTCGCTGATGCGAAGGTTTTGCCACATTCCTGCCCGCTCGCCGTACCAATGAGACCGCAGAACCGACGCGCATCTGAAAGCCCCGAGCGACTGAGATGAAGACCATACAAGCCCTTGGCTGCCTTGCCGCGATCGCGGTGCTGGCGTCCTGCGCGAGCGCGCAGGCGCAATCGCGCGCGCAATATGAGGCGATGGTGGCGGCCGAGGCCCAGGCGAACCTCGTGCCGGAAGAGCTGGTGCATCGCGTCATCGTGCGCGAGAGCAAGTACCATCCGCAGCTGATCGGACGCGGCGGCACCATCGGGCTAATGCAGATCAAGCTCGGCACTGCACGCGGCCTCGGCTACACCGGTACCGCCGAGGGTCTGCGCGATCCCCAGACCAACCTCAAATACGGCATCAAGTACCTCGCCGGCGCCTATCGCGCCGCCAATGGCAATCACGATCGAGCCGTGCGTTATTTCGCGGGCGGGTATTACTACGCCGCAAAGCGCCAGCGCGGGGATCACCTGAAGGAAGCGAAGCATGGCGGCGCGGGTGCACCGCCGAAGGAGCTCGCCAAGTCGGAGCAAATGACGGCCGATACCGCCGAGCCGAAGCCGGAACAGGCCGAAAAATAGCGCCGATCGGGTCTTCACCGCCGCACAGCGTGGCCGGCCATCCTCGACACCGCCTCTCAACGCAAATCACGCGATCGTTCCGTTAGCAACCTGGTGTGAAGAGGTGCGGCACCGCAGCGCGCCCGCGTCTGGCATACAAGTTGACACACAAGCCTATCCGCCTACATTAGGGGCGTTCCGAGGGGTGCTCCGAAGGAGGAGCTGAGATACCGCAAGCTTGGACTAGCCAGTAGGCGAATAGTCCGGGACCGCGGTGACCCTTTGAACCTGATCCGGGTCATGCCGGCGAAGGGACAGGGATGTATCAGACGTCAAGACCGCGGGGGGATTCCCCCGTCACCATCATCGGCGCAGGCATAGCCGGCGCCTGGCATGCGCTGTTGCTCGCAGAGGCCGGACGTGCCGTCACCTTGCATGAGCGCAGTGACGCCGCGATGACGGATTCCACAAGCCACTGGGCCGGCGGGATGCTGGCGCCCTGGTGCGAGGCGGAAGCCTCCGAGCCCGTGATCTCCCGGCTCGGCATCCGCTCGCTCGAGCTGTGGCGGCAGCACGTCCCGGAAACCCCGTTCAACGGCTCGCTGGTGGTGGCGCATCCGCGCGACCGCGCCGATTTCGAGCGCTTTGCCCGCTTCACCACCGGCCATCGCCGGCTCGACGCCGAGGGCGTTCGCGCGCTCGAGCCGTCGCTCGAGGGCCGTTTCCGTGACGCCCTGTTCTATCCCGACGAGGGCCATGTCGAGCCGCGCCGCGTGCTGCCGCGGCTGCATGCCGCGATCGCCAAGGCCGGCGGCGCCATTAAGTTCGGCAGCGACGCCGAGGCAACCGATCTCGACGGCCTCGTGATCGACTGCCGCGGGCTCGCCGCGCGCGACCGCGAGCCGAGCTTGCGCGGCGTCAAGGGCGAGATGATCATCATCGAGACCTCCGAGGTCGAATTGGCGCGCCCGGTGCGGTTGATCCATCCGCGCTGGCCGCTTTACGTGATCCCGCGCGGCGACGGCCGCTTCATGCTGGGCGCGACCTCGATCGAGGCCGAGGACAACGGCGTCAGCGTGCGCTCGGCGCTTGAGCTGTTAGGCGCGGCCTATGTCGTGCATCCAGCGTTCGCCGAGGCGCGCATCGTCGAATTCGGCGCCGGCCTGCGTCCGGCCTTTCCCGACAATCTGCCGAAAATCAGGATCGAGCAGGAACGCATCACGGTGAACGGACTCTACCGTCACGGCTTCCTGCTGGCGCCGGCGCTGGCCGAGCTGACGCTCGCCTATCTCGCGCGCGGCGAAATCGACAATGAGGTGATGCAATGCGCGTGATCGTCAACGGCGAGCAGCGGGAGATCAGTGCCGTCAGCGTCGATGCGCTGCTGGCCGAGCTCGACTACGAGGGCACGCATTTCGCGATCGCGCTGAACTACGACGTGGTGCCGAAGAGCCGCTGGGCCGACACCGCGCTGAAAGCCGGCGACGAGATCGAGATCATCACGCCGCGGCAGGGAGGGTGATGTGAGTTATTTCGCAAAGTCCCTCCCCACGTCGTCCCGGCCGAGTGCGCGCTTGCGCACGGAGCCGGGACCCATAACCACGACCAGCAATTGCCGGAAAGAACGTCGCCCCGCGTGCCTCACTGAAGGGCCGCGGCGTATGGGTCCCGGCCTTCGCCGGGACGACGAGTTGAGTGCGGGGCTGAGAGCGGAGAGACACTGACACCATGGTCACCTTCTACGGCAAATCCTTCCCGTCCCGCCTGCTGATCGGTACGGCGCTGTATCCCTCGCCTGCGATCATGCAGAACGCGATCCGCGCCTCGGGCGCCAGCATCGTCACGGTGTCGCTGCGGCGGGAGGCGGCGGGCGGCAAGACCGGTGATGCGTTCTGGTCGCTGATCCGCGAGCTCGGCGTCACCGTGCTGCCGAACACCGCGGGCTGCCGCAGCGTCAAGGAGGCGGTGACCACCGCCAAGCTCGCGCGCGAATTGTTCGGCACGCCCTGGATCAAGCTCGAGGTGATCGCCGACAATGACACGCTGCAGCCCGACGTGGTCGGCCTGGTCGAGGCGGCCGGCATCCTGATCAAGGACGGCTTTGAGGTGTTTCCCTATTGCACCGAGGATTTCTCGGTCGCCTCGCGGCTGGTCGACGCCGGCTGCAAGGTGGTGATGCCATGGGCGGCACCGATCGGCAGCGCGAAGGGCATCACCAACCGCGACGCGCTGAAGCTGCTGCGCGACCGCCTGCCCGACATCACGCTGGTGGTCGACGCCGGCTTAGGGGCGCCATCGCATGCCGCCGAGGCGCTCGAGCTCGGCTATGACGCCGTGCTGCTCAACACCGCCGTGGCCAAAGCTGCCGATCCCGTTGTGATGGCCAATGCCTTCCGCCTCGGCGTCGAGGCCGGCCGCACCGCTTACGAAGCCGGGCTGATGGAAGCCCGCGACTTCGCCTCTCCCTCCACCCCTGTCGTTGGGACCCCGTTCTGGCATGCCGTATCCTGATCCATTCTATCCCGTCGTCGACAGCATCAAATGGGTCGAGCGACTGACAAAACTCGGCGTCGGCACCATCCAGCTGCGCGCCAAGGAGCTCGACGATGCCGGGGCGCTGCAGATCGTCAGCGATGCGCTGGCGGTGACCAAGGGCACGCCGACCAAACTCGTCGTCAACGACTATTGGCGCGCAGCGATCGTCGCCGGCGCCGAGCATCTGCATCTCGGCCAGGAAGACCTCACTGAGGCCGACCTCGGCGAGATTCGCAAAGCGAAATTGACGCTCGGCATCTCCACCCATGACGACGCCGAGCTCGCCACCGCGCTCGCCGCCAAGCCCGACTATGTCGCGCTCGGCCCGATCTTCTTCACCACGCTCAAATCGATGCGGTTCGAGCCGCAGGGCATTCCGAAGATCACAGAGTGGAAGAAGCGGATCGGCTCCATCCCCCTTGTCGCGATCGGCGGCATCAAATTCGAGCACGCGGCCGAGATCTTCGCCGCCGGCGCGGACTCGATCGCCGTCGTCAGTGACGTCACCCAGAACCCCGACCCCGACGCGCGGGTGCGGCAATGGCTCGGCCTCGGCGCGGAGGCCGCGTGATGCACACGACCGTCACCCCACAGACTCCGCCGTCATCGCCCGGCTTGACCGGGCGATCCAGTACGCCGCGGCATCTCCGTGTCACACGGCGGCCTCTGGAATATTGGATCCCCGCTTTCGCGGGGATGACAGCGATACTCAACTCGCGCGCAGCGACTCACACGAATTAAAACGGAGGATCCCTCATGAACATCCGCTCCAATCCCGACACCACCCGTCCCGCCGTCACCACCGGCGCGCTGCCCGCCTCGCGCAAGATCTTTGCGACTCCGGAGGCCGCGCCCGACCTGCGCGTGCCGCTGCGCGAGATCATGCTGTCGGAAGGCGCCGGCGAGCCGAACCTGCCGGTCTACGACACCTCGGGCCCCTACACCGATCCGAACGTCACGATCGACGTCAACGCCGGCCTGCCGCGCAATCGCCTCGCCTGGGTCAAGGAGCGCGGCGGCGTCGAGGAATATGAGGGCCGCACCATCAAGCCGGAGGACAACGGCAATGTCGGCGCCTCCCACGCGGCCAAGGCGTTCACCGCGCACCACACGCCGCTGCGCGGCCTCGACGGCCACAGGATCACGCAGCTCGAGTTCGCCCGCGCCGGCATCATCACCAAGGAGATGATCTACGTCGCCGAGCGAGAGAATCTCGGCCGCAAGCAGCAGCTCGAGCGCGCCGAGGCCGCGCTTGCCGACGGCGAAAGCTTCGGCGCTGCGGTGCCGGCCTTCATCACGCCGGAATTCGTCCGCAGCGAGATCGCGCGCGGCCGCGCCATCATTCCCTCCAACATCAACCATGCCGAGCTCGAGCCGATGATCATCGGCCGCAACTTCCTGACCAAGATCAACGCCAATATCGGCAACTCGGCGGTGACCTCGTCGGTCGAGGAAGAGGTCGACAAGATGGTGTGGGCGATCCGCTGGGGCGCCGACACCGTGATGGACCTCTCGACGGGGCGCAACATCCACACCACCCGCGAATGGATTTTGCGCAACTCGCCGGTGCCGATCGGCACCGTGCCGATCTATCAGGCGCTGGAGAAGTGCGACGGCGATCCCGTCAAGCTGACTTGGGAGCTCTACAAGGACACGCTGATCGAACAGTGCGAACAAGGCGTCGACTATTTCACGATCCACGCCGGCGTGCGCCTCTCTTACATCCACCTCACCGCCAACCGCGTCACCGGCATCGTGTCGCGCGGCGGCTCGATCATGGCGAAGTGGTGCCTCGCGCATCACAAGGAGAGCTTCCTCTACACCCATTTCGACGAGATCTGCGACCTGATGCGCAAGTATGACGTCTCGTTCTCGCTCGGCGACGGTCTGCGCCCGGGTTCGATTGCGGACGCCAACGACCGCGCGCAGTTCGCGGAGCTCGAGACGCTCGGCGAGTTGACGAAGATCGCGTGGGACAAGGGCTGCCAGGTCATGATCGAGGGCCCCGGCCACGTGCCGATGCACAAGATCAAGATCAACATGGACAAGCAGCTCAAGGAGTGCGGCGAGGCGCCGTTCTACACCCTCGGGCCGCTGACGACCGACATCGCGCCGGGCTATGACCACATCACCTCGGGCATTGGTGCGGCGATGATCGGCTGGTTCGGCTGCGCGATGCTCTGCTACGTCACGCCGAAGGAGCATCTCGGCCTGCCCGACCGCAACGACGTCAAGGTCGGCGTCATCACCTACAAGATCGCGGCCCACGCCTCTGATCTGGCCAAGGGCCACCCCGCCGCGCAGCTCCGTGACGATGCGCTCAGCCGCGCGCGGTTCGACTTCCGCTGGGAGGACCAGTTCAACCTCGGCCTCGATCCCGACACCGCGAAGAACTTCCACGACGAGACCCTGCCCAAGGAAGCCCACAAGGTCGCGCATTTCTGTTCGATGTGCGGCCCGAAATTCTGCTCGATGAAGATCACCCAGGACGTCCGCGACTACGCCGCGACGCTCAACGATCCGACGGGCATCGGGATGTCGGTGTCAGCCACCATCGAGGACGGCATGGCGACGATGAGCGCCAAGTTCAAGGAGATGGGGTCTAGCGTGTACCTCGATGCGGACAAGGTGAAGGAGAGCAATCGGGTGTTGTGAGGGCTCGCCCCCACCGCTCGTCGTGCCGGGCAACAGCGCGAAGCGCGTCTTCGCGCGAGATGACCCGCGCATCCATCGAAAGACGAAAGGCCGGGTGAAAGCCCGGCCTTTTTGCGTCTGGACCATTCACTTATGATTTAGTGCCTGTGTGCGGCTTGTAGAGGGCCGGTCACGACAGCAACCGGCCCAGGGCCACACCAGGCGCTCCGCAGAACCTTGACCTGGATCAACGAAAAATCCGCCATCTCATCGCTTGCTATGACGCTCAAAAGCGATGAAGGTTGCGTCGGGGATATTACCCCTGCCCTCAAATAGACGATTGAGCGCCAATTCCACGTTCGCCTCGCAGAGGCTCCAGCAGTCTGGTGACCATTTGATTGGAGAGTTTCATGAGAACCTTCAATGCGGTGCTATTCATACTTCTCGTTGCGCAAGCGGCCTCGACACAGGCTGCGGATTTGAGCGGAGCCTGGACGATCGACGCCTCGGCTTGCAATCAGGTCTTCACCAAGGAGAACAACAAGCTCGCGTTCAGGAAAGATGCCGATTTCAACGCGGGTGGCCTGATCGTCCAGGGCAAGCAAATCACCGGCACGTTTCAAAAATGCACCGTCAAATCGTTGCATGATGACGGGCAGAATGTTCGCGTGATTGCGGCGTGCTCGGACGGCGTCGCGGTTTCGGACGTGTCATTCGACATAAAGCTCTCTGGAGAGAACAAGATCATACTCAGCTCCAAGGAACCGGTGCCGGTGGAGACGCCGTATGTTCGCTGCTCGATGTGATATTCGGCGGCGACGGCCTGAGAGTAACGCGGATGATCGGCTAGCGAAGGTCCTACGCCGCGCTTTGCGCGGACCCGTTGGCTAACCTGCCCTATGACGCCGTCGCGCCAACGGTCGGTTGCGCGCCGCCCCGCACGCCTCCACCAAACTCAATCTCCCGATATCCATCCGCCGCCACTCCGTTGATGATCCCCAGAAACTTCGGCGTCCCTCCGTTGTAGACAAAGTAGCGGACCGTGCCCTCCTCGTGGCCGGCGACGTTGGAGTTGTAGCCGGTGAACCACGACTTGGCTTTGCGCATCAGCATGATCTCGTACATCTTGACGACATGCGCGGTCCAGCGCTGCTGCGCCTCCAGCGTGGCGTCGGCGCGGGTCAGGCCGCGGTCCCACATGTATTGCAGCAGATTGGTGCACCAGTTGACACCGTTCTCGATGCCGCGCGGGAAATTCGTCGAGGCGGAAGCGCTTTGCGGGCCGGTCGGCATCAACAGGTTCGGGAAGCCGTGCACGAGCATGCCGAGGAAGGTCGACGGCGCATGCTTCCACTTGTCGGCGAGGCTCTCGCCGCCGATGCCGCGGATGTCGATCAGGTCGTAGGCGCCGGTGATGGCGTCGAAGCCGGTGGCGTAGACGATGATGTCGAAATCGTAGTCGCGCGCCGTGGTGCGCAGGCCTTTCTCGGTAACGCGCACCAGCGGCGTATCGCTGAGGTCGACGAGCTGCACATTGTCGCGGTTATAGGCTTCGAAATACCGCGTCTCCAGCGGCAGGCGCTGCACGCCAAAGCCGTGATCCCGCGGGATCAACTTTTCGGCTACATCAGGATCGTTCACGCGCTGGCGGATGCGGCCCGCGATATATTCCGAGAGCTCCGCATTGGCGGCTTCATCCATGAAGATCTCGCGGAAGTTCGCGAGCCAGATGCCGAAGCCGGGCTCGTCGTAGAGCTTGTCCCACAGCTTAAGCCGCTCCTCGCGGCTCACCTCGTAGAAGCCGCGCTTGTCGGGGCCGTGCACGAAGCTGCCCGGCGTCAGCGCGCAGGCAGCAAAAATCTCGTCATAACGCGCGCGGATGTCGGCCATCTCCTCGTCGGAGATCGCGGAGTTGTTGAGCGGCGCGCTCCAGTTCGGCCGGCGCTGGAACACCGTGAGCTCGCCGACCTTGTCTGCGATCTCGCCGATCAATTGAATGCCGGTCGCGCCGGTGCCGATCACCGCGACTTTCTTAGCCTTGAGATCGACCGGCTCGTGCGGCCAGTAATAGGTATGGAACGAGCGGCCCCTGAAGTCCTCGATGCCCGGCACCCGCGGCATGGTCGGCGCGGACAGCAGCCCGATCGCGAGCACCACGAAGCGGCAGGTCAGTTCGCGGCCGTCACTGATCCTCAATTGCCAGAGATCGCGGGTCTCGTCGAACTGCATGGTCTCGACCTTGCAATTGAACTGCATGTGCCTGCGCAGGTCGAACTTGTCGGCGACGTAGTTGAGGTAGCGCAAATTCTCCGGCTGGCCGGAGAAACGCTCCTTCCAGTGCCACTCGTCGAGCAGCTCGCGGGAGAATGAGAAGCCGTAGGTGTAGCTCTCGGAATCGAAGCGGCAGCCCGGATAGCGGTTCCAGTACCAGGTGCCGCCGAGATCGGGCGCGGCTTCGAGCACGGTGGCATCGATGCCGAGATCGGCCAGCCGCTTGATCTGGTAGATGCCGGCGACGCCGGCACCGACCACGATCACCTCGTAATGGGTTTTCGCCTCTCCCGTCATGGCTTGCTCCAAAATTCTTCTTGATCTGTTGTGCTAGATTACAGACCGTTTTGCCCGATCAGGCAACCGCGCCGCAGCGCACGACTTGCGTTGAGGCGCTGCCTGCACCACATCGATCACTGCAATTCACCAAACGCAGTCCGGGCAAGCGACATGACCGACAATCTCACCGGCGTCTGGGACGGCAGCTATGTTCAGCCGAGCGGCATGGTCACGTTCCTGGCGACGCTGATCGACGCCGGCGGCGCGCTCGGCGGCAGCGTGACCGAACCCTGCGTGATGCCGGGCTGTCCGGTCAGCACGCACAATGCCTCGCTCGCGGGTCATCGCTCCGGCAGCGCTGTTACGTTCGTCAAGCGCTACGAGCCACCGGGCTACGGCTATGACACCGTGCACTATGAAGGCGCGGTCAACGCCGACGCGACCGAGATCGACGGCCGCTGGAGCATCCGCGGCACGGCGTTCTCGGGCACGTTCCTGATGGTGCGCGCGACCGGACCGTCGCAAGCGGTCACGACGGAAGAAGAGATCAAGGAGCCGGTGCGCTAGCGCGCGATGAAGTTTGCTTGAATGGGTCTGGCGAGACAAACTCGTTCCACCTCCACCTCTCCCGCTTGCGGGGTCGCGACGAGTGAAGCTCGCTCTTAGGCCGGCGCGTAGCGCCGGGTGGGGGCTCTCTCCACGATACGACTCGCGGAGAGAGCCCCACCCCAGCC
>NZ_JBXEJO010000103.1:0-27268 GCF_056837965.1 Bradyrhizobium ferriligni | reverse complement strand
CCAGCCCTCCCCCGCAAGCGGGAGAGGGAGCCCTACCACCGCCCGTGTGTCGGTTGGCACAACGGCATGTGCTTCAGCTTGCGAGGCGATGTCCTGCGCGAGCTTGCGCTTGATGCGGTCGATGGGCAGGCGTGGCAGCCACAGGCTGAGAATACGCCGACGGTTCACTGAATTGGCACTCATCACATTTCCATTCCATGATCCATCGCCCGACCGGGCCATGACGATTGCGCACGAGTTCGGCCTCGAAGCGCGGGGCGCCCCACACGCTCGCGGCATTGCCCGGCGGCGAATGCGCCGCGCGCACGATCCAGCGCGTCTCCGCGGTCGAGGGGATCGGAGTTGCCGCGATCCGCAGCACCAGCGCGGTGACGCCGGAGGCTTGCGCGGCCAGGGTCAATTTGCGGCTGGCGACGAGATCGAGCTGGCGCGCCTGGCCCCACACCTCGAGCACGACCGCGCCGAGCGCATCGCAGGCGAGCGCGTCGGCCGCGGTACGCAAACCGCTGTCGACATCGGCGGCGCGCACCGTGACCAGGAGGCGCGGATCGAGGCCGAGTTCGGCGAGCCCGCGCATCGACAGCGCGCCGTTCTCGCGATCGGAAAAATCCTGCCGCACCCAGACCAGCGGCTTGCGTGCCGACAGCCGTCCGGCGAGCCCCGCGATGAAGCCGGTCGCCGCGCCGCCCTGATGGCCGGCCGCGAACACCTCGTGCAATGCTGCCGCCGCAAGCCCGCCGCGCAGCATCGCATCCGCGCCGGCATGGCCGAGCGCGATGCGGTTCGGCATCGCCGCATCCGATGGCGCCTCGATGCGCGCGATGCTGCCGCGCAGAGACGCAAGCGTACCCATGCGTGCGCCGTTCATTGCGCCGCTCCTTCCCAACCAAAATTTGAGGCCGTCACTGACCAGAACAGAGAACCAGGGACTGGCTCATTTGTTCATGGTATGTTCTAATATAAAGCTAACAGGGCCCGCAGAGTCAATCGGATTGGTGAGCTCATCGATTCATGAGTGGAATCAATGGGATTCAGCAGCCGCCAAAGCAGACGGGCCCCGCTCTTCCGCAAGCCAGGCGCGGAAGGCCCCGGAAATGGCAGCGTGACGGAAACGGAGCAATCGCATGCGCATCATCGTGCTCGACAACGACACCGATTTCGAGGGCTGGCGCAAGGCCGCGCGGCGATTGGCGCTGAACGATGTGAAGCCCGCGGAGATCATGTGGACGGTACGCAGCGACGACGAATTGTCGTCACCATCCTGCGTGAATGAATTGCCGGATACGCCACAGGCGCGGTTCAATGTGTCGGCCAAATTCGTCGAGCTCGCAAAGACCGCGATCCTGCATCGCAGTGACGAACGCTTTGCCCTGCTCTATCGCCTGCTGTGGCGACTGCGCAGCCATCACGATCTGCTCGGCGCGACCGATGATCCCGATGTCGCCGAGATCCACGCGATGGCGCGCGCGGTCTATGTCGATATCGACAGGATGCACGCGCATCTGCGCTTCCGCGAGATCGGCCGCGAGCGGACGGCGCATTACGTCGCCTGGTTCGAGCCGGAGCATCGCATCGTCGAGCTTGCCGCGCCGTTCTTCGCCGGCCGCTTCGCCGACATGCCGTGGTCGATCCTGACCCCCGACGTCTGCGCACATTGGGACGGGCACGCGATCTCGATCACGCCGGGCGTCGCCAAATCCGAAGTGCCGACCGAGGACCGGCTCGAGGAAGCCTGGCGGCGTCACGACAACGGCCGCTTCAATCCCGCACGGCTGAAAATGATGGAGATGCCGCAAGCCTATTGGAGGAACCTGCCCGAGGACTCGATCATTAAACCCCTGATCGAAGACGCAATGCGCATGACCAGCGGCCCCTTCATCGCACGCAAGGCGGCCGAGCCGCAGAAGCGGCAGGATACGCCGATGCCCCGCAAGCAAGTTCAAGGCAAGCAAGCTCAAGACAGGCAAGCTCACGACACGATCGCGGCCTTGCGCGAGGAGGCCGCCGATTGCCGCGCCTGCCCGCTGTGGAAAGACGCAACCCAGACCGTGTTCGGCGAGGGACCGCAGAGCGCAACGCTGATGCTGGTCGGCGAGCAGCCCGGCGACAAGGAAGATCTCGCAGGCCACCCCTTCGTCGGACCGGCCGGCCAGATGCTCGATCGCGCGCTGCAGGAAGCGGGCATCGATCGTCGCAAGGTCTATGTCACCAACGCAGTGAAGCACTTCAAATTCGTGCCGCGCGGCAAGATCCGGCTGCACCAGAAGCCGAGCACACCGGAGATCCGCGCCTGCCGCCAGTGGTACGAGCGCGAGCTCGCCACCATCAAGCCGGACCTCGTGATGGCGCTCGGCGCCACCGCCGCGCAGAGCGCGCTCGGCAAGATCACGCCGATCAACAAGAACCGCGGTCATCTGATCGACCACGACGGAACCAAGGTGCTCGTCACCGTGCACCCATCCTATCTGTTGCGGCTGCCGGATGAAAAAGCCAAGGCGCTGGAATATCAGCGCTTTATCGACGACCTGAAAATCGCCGCACATCAGTTGCGCAAATCAGTCGATGCAGCTTGAGTTCCGCAAAACCAGCGGAACCGGAGGAACCACATCGCAACGAGAAATTGTTCTAAACGCAGACAAATACCTACAACCTTTAATTGATCCGTGGTAGGGTAGCATGTTCCGCAGGTATCGGGCGTCATGTTCACGCCATGACGTACCCTGAGGCGGGCGCGCTGCGCGGTTTGCTAGCCCCGATCGTGCGGCGCGCCACCTCATCCCGCAATCCTCCTCCCTCATTCGCGATCCTTCCACTCGCAGGCGCGCGCCGAATTCTCCGGCCGCCGGCCCCGCCGGATGCCGGTGTGGTGTCATCCGCACATTGTCTCGTCCTGCGAAACGCAGGCCGCAGCTTTCCATCGCGATCGGCGATCCCTTGTTGCTGAAGTTTGCCACGAGGCCGCGAAGCCACGTGCGCGCTCAATGCGTTGCACAAAAATTCGGCTCGATGTCCACCGTCACCGCAAGCCGGCTCATCTCACGGGGCCGGATTTCAATTGCTTGTCATATGCATCGATCAAAATCGGGAGCATTGGGACAGGAGTTTACCATGAGCGATATGGCGTTACCCGGCTCGATCGAGCCCGCCCTAAAGAAGGGTCCGGACCTCGACAAGGGCTTTCATCCTCTCACCGGGGTTATCTATTTGGGCGTGGTCGCGGCCGCGCTGCTGTTCGTTGCCTACAGCATCTATGCCGATGTCGACGCCACCGGCACGCGCATCACCTCGTTCCTGCCGTATATCCTGCTGTTCGTCGCGCTGCTGATCGCGCTCGGCTTCGAATTCGTCAACGGCTTCCATGACACCGCGAACGCGGTCGCCACCGTGATCTACACCCGCTCGCTGCCGGCCCATGTCGCCGTGGTGTGGTCGGGCATGTTCAACCTGATCGGCGTGCTGCTCTCCAGCGGCGCCGTCGCGTTCGGCATTGTCTCGCTGCTTCCGGTCGAGCTGATCCTGCAGGTCGGCAGCAGTGCCGGCTTTGCCATGGTGTTCGCGCTCTTGATCGCCGCCATCATCTGGAATCTCGGCACCTGGTGGCTCGGCCTGCCGGCCTCGAGCTCGCACACCCTGATCGGTTCGATCATGGGCGTCGGCATCACCAACGCGCTGCTGCGCGGCCGTGACGGCACCTCGGGCGTCGACTGGTCGCAGGCGACCAACATCGCGAAGGCGCTGCTGCTGTCGCCGCTGTTCGGCTTCGCGCTCGCCGCCGGCCTGCTCTACCTCCTCAAGATCGCGCTGCAGCGCGCGACGCCGGCGCTGTTCGGCGAACCGGTCGGCGACCAGCCGCCGCCGTGGTGGATCCGCGGCATCCTGATCCTGACCTGCACGCTGGTCAGCTTCTTCCACGGCTCCAATGACGGTCAGAAGGGCATGGGCCTGATCATGCTGATCCTGATCGGCACCGTGCCGACCGCCTATGCGCTGAACCGCGCAATGCCCTCGAGCCAGATCGAGCTGTTCACGGCGCACTCGACCGCGGCCAGCAAGGTCATCGAAGGCAAGGCCGCCGGTTACAACGTGATCGGCAATCCGCGCCCGGCCGTGACCAACTATGTCGCGCAGCACCAGATCAACGAAGGCACCTTTCCGTCGCTTGCGGTGCTGGTGCGCGACATCGGCCAGCAGGTTGCCCAGTATGGATCGCTGGCCAAGTTCCCGGCTGACGCGGTCGGCAACACCCGTAACGACATGTACCTGGCGTCCGAGGCGATCCGTTTCCTGATGAAGGACAAGGAAGCCGAGCTGACCGCTGCCGACATCGCCACGCTGAACGAGTACAAGGGCTCGCTCGATGCCGCGACGAAGTTCATCCCGAGCTGGGTGAAGTTCGCCGTCGCCATCGCGCTCGGCCTCGGCACCATGGTCGGCTGGAAGCGTATCGTCGTCACCGTCGGCGAGAAGATCGGCAAGACCCACCTGACCTACGCGCAGGGCGCCTGCGCCGAGATCACGGCGGCCGCGACGATCGCGGCGGCCGACGGCTACGGCCTGCCGGTCTCGACCACGCACGTGCTGTCGTCAGGCATCGCCGGCACCATGGCCGCCAACGGCTCCGGCCTGCAATGGGCCACGATCCGCAACATCGCGATGGCCTGGGTGCTGACGCTGCCGGCCGCGATGATCATCTCGGGCGTTCTCTACTACGTGTTCTACCACCTGTTCTGACGCCGCACGCTTTCGGCGCAGCAACGCGCCGGACAAAGGCCCGCACTCCGGTGCGGGCCTTTTGCTTTGGACCTGCAGCCCGGCTCCTGGCTCAGGCGGCGCAGGCCTTCGCAACCTCGGCCAGCAGGCCGCGCGCCCATTTGTGCAGGCCGGATTTGGCCGTCCTGGCGCCCCAGTACATGTCGATCGAGATCGGCACGCGGAACGGCAGCGCAGCGACATGGAGGCCGCCGCGCGTCGCCCGCGCCAGATGATACGGGATGGTCGCGACGAGCCTGGTGCCTGTGATGATGCGCTCCAGACTGTCGTGGTTGGGAAGGCTGACCACCGCCTCGATCTCGATCTTCCTCGCCCTCAGCGCCGCGAGATAAAGCGGCTGCCACTCACCGCTGTGGGTGATGAAGACATGCTCGGCCCTGGCATAGGCCGATAGCGCGATCCGGCCGCGCGCGAGCGGATTGGCCGGATCCATCACGCAGACATAGTGGTCGGTGAGGATATGGCGCCGGAAGAAGCTCTCGCCGACGATCCCGACCGGACCGAGCACGATGTCGCACTGGTTCTGCTTGAGATGGACGTCGCCGTGGCCCGCGGCATCGAGCAGGACGAGACGGACCCGCGGCGCGCCGGCACGCAGCCGCGTGCTGAACTGCGGGATCAGGGTCTGGCGTTCGTGATAGTTGCAGGAGATCGTCACGCTGCCCTGCGCCGTCGCCGGATCGAACTCCGCCGGTGAGGCAAGCCCGTCGATGTCGCCGATCATGTCCCGCGCCCAGGCGACCAGCGCCGCGCAACGCTCGGTCGCCGTCACGCCATTGCCGCTGCGGACGAACAGCGGGTCATGCAGCGCGCCGCGCAGCCGCTCGATCGCATAGCTGATGGTGGACTGGTTGACGTCGAGCCGCTTGGCGGCGGCGGAGAACGACTGCAGGTCATAGACCAGCACGAGGGTCCGCAGAGTCCCGATATCGATCGGATCGATCGAGGAATTGGCCGCCACGCTGCACCTCCCTGCATTGCTGGCGGCCAGCCTAGCACAAGGTCATGGAATATTTCGATGAACCAGATCGATCCCATCGAATTGAGCGATTGTGTGTCCGGCGCTAGCCTTCGCGAAAAGCGCTCCCGGGAGGACCAATGACCCGCGCCGTGCCAGTCGTCACCGACATCGCGTATCAGGATCTGCTCGACGACCCCTATCCGATCTTCGGCCGCCTGCGCGAGATGGCGCCCGCGGTCTTCGTCGAGCCTGCGAAGCTGACGCTGGTGACGCGCTTCGACGACATCACGCGGATCGAGCGCGATCCGGTGACCTACTCGGCCGACAATCCGGCCTCGCTGGTCAACAAGGTGATGGGGCCGACCTTCATGCGCAAGGACGGCGCTGAGCACGCGATCGGCCGCAAGGCGATCGAGCCCTCGTTCCGCCCGGCAACGATCAAGGAGCATTGGGCGCCGCAACTCACCGCGATCGCAGAAAAGCTGATCGATGATTTGTTGGCGACTGAAGAGGCCGATCTGTTCTCCGCCGTTGCCGCGCCGATGGCCTCGCTCAGCCTGATGGCGATGATCGGCTTTCGCAAGATGCCGTGGCAGACCCTCGCCAAGTGGTCGCAGGCGCTGATCGACGGCGCGGGCAATTATACCGCCGACGCCGAGATCGAGCGCAAGGCGATGCAGGCGAGCGCCGAGGTCGATGCCGCGATCGACGCGGTGCTCGAGGAGCATCGCGGCCAGCCCAACCCTTCGATCCTGTCCTCGATGGTCAATGCCGATCCGCCGATGCCGATCGAGGCCATCCGCGCCAACATCAAGGTGATCATCGGCGGCGGCCTGAACGAGCCGCGCGACGCGATCCTGACGCTCGTACTCGGCCTCCTGGAAAACCCGGCGCAGAAGGACGGCGTGCTGGCGAAGCCCGAACTGTGGCCGGCCGCGCTCGAGGAAGCGGTGCGCTGGATCTCGCCGATCGGCATGTATCCGCGCCGCGTCACCCGCGACGTCGATCTTTCCGGCATCACGCTGCCGCAAGACCTTCAGATCGGCCTTTGCGTCGGCGCCGCGAACCGCGACGGCAGCCGCTTCGCCGAGCCCGACCGCTTCGACGTGACGCGGCCCAAGCAATCGCATCTGGCATTCGGCGCCGGACCGCATTTCTGCGCCGGCACCTGGGTGTCACGGCTCACCGTCGGCAAGATCGTGGCGCCGATGCTGTTCGCGCGCTTGCGCAATCTGCGCCTCCGCGCGGAGGCGCAGCCGGTCGTGCGCGGCTGGGTGTTCCGCGGACCGGTGACGCTGCCGGTGCGATGGGACGCGTGAGCCTCACGCCGCCAGTGCGTTCTCGACGATCTTCACGAAATACGACGTGCCGAAGACGATCGCCTCGTCGTTGAAATTGTAGGCAGGGTGATGCAGGCCGGCGCTGTCGCCGTTGCCGCAGAATATGAAGGCACCGGGCCGCGCCTCCAGCATGTAGGAGAAATCCTCGGCGCCCATCAGCGGCGGCATCTCGTGCACGTTGGATGCGCCCGCGACCTCGCGCGCGATGCGGCTCGCGAATTCGGTCTGCGCCTCATGGTTGACGGTGACCGGGTAGCCGCGCTCATAGGTCAGATCGATCTTGGCGCCGGTCATCCTGGCAACGCCGTCGACCACCTCGCGTACGCGCTTCTCGATGAGATCGCGCACCTCGCGAGTCAGCGTGCGCACGGTGCCGCGCAGCTCCGCGGTCTGCGGGATCACGTTGCGGGCGTTGCCGGCGTGGAATTCGCACATCGAGATCACGGCGGAGTCGAGCGGATCGACGGTGCGCGCGACGATCTGCTGCAAGGCGGTGACGAGCTGCGCGCCGACCAGCACGGAATCGATGCATTTATGCGGCCGCGCGGCGTGACCGCCGAGCCCTTCGATCTTGATGTCGATCGCATCGGTCGCGGCCATGATCGGGCCGGTGCGGATCGCGAATGAGCCGATCGGAATCCCCGGACCGTTGTGCATGCCGTAGACCTGCTCGATGCCGAAGCGATCCATCAGGCCGTCCTTGATCATCGCGGCGGCACCGGCGCCGCCCTCCTCGGCCGGCTGGAAGATCACGACCGCGTCGCCAGCGAAATTGCGCGTCTCGGCGAGATAGCGCGCGGCGCCGAGCAGCATCGCGGTGTGGCCGTCATGGCCACAGGCGTGCATCTTGCCCGGCGTCTTCGAGGCGTAGGGTAAATTGGTCTGCTCGTGGATCGGCAGCGCATCCATGTCGGCACGCAACCCGATCACCTTGACGTCGCCCTTGGCCGGTCCCTTCTTGCCCTTGATGACCCCGACCACGCCGGTCTTGCCGAGCCCGGTCGCGACCTCGTCGCAGCCGAACTCGCGCAACCGGTCGGCGACGAATGATGCAGTGCGGTGGACGTCGTAGAGCAGCTCGGGGTTTTCATGGATGTCGCGGCGCCAAGCCTGGATATCGGGTTGCAGATCGGCGACGCGGTTCACGATGGGCATGAGAATTCTGGCCTCAGAGGTTGGACGTAAGTCATCTCTAGCATGCAAGAGCCGGTCCACCCAAACAGATGTGGCATGCTCGCGGCTGGGGCCTGCATTCGCAATCGGGATGCGGGCCGTCCCTCGCTGGACTTTGCGCAGACCTCGGGCCTGATATCATCGCATCCGACCAAAGCCTAATAGTGCGGGAAATATCCGGCGCGGATACTACCCCAGGTTTTCCGCACCGAAATCCTCTCGCCTTCCAACAGGGAGCGGCTGCATGACGCCGGATCAGGCGGTGTTGTTTTCCACCATCATCCTGCTGGTGCCGATGGGATATTTCCTGCTGGCGGCGCCGGCGTTCCTGCTTGTGAAGCTCGACGTCCCGCCGGTCACGCGGCTGCTGCGCGGCATGTTCAATGCCTACTTCCTGGTGCTGGCGATCGCCGGTGCGGTCGGCACGCTCGCCTTCGCAACGGCCGGCCGGTTCGCCGTTGCGCTCGGCATCGCCTTGATCGCGGGGTTCGCGGTGCTGGCGCGGCAATGGTTTCTGCGGCGGCTCGATGCCGAGGCGGACGCGAGAGACGCCGGTGATCCCACCGCCGTGCGGCGGCTGCGCCAGCTGCATTGGGGCGGCATGTTGTGCAACGCGGTGCAGGTGTTCGTTCTGGTCGGCAGCATTCCCTACATGGCACCGCTGCCCTGAACGCAGTTTGCTCGCTCGTCCGGATGCGGTTCCCGGCCGCCCGCTATGCGTCACGTTTCCGATGCGGATCGTATTTCGAGAGGACGTCCCTGAGGTAATCCCGGCTTTTCCATTCCGGAGCGGGCGGCTCATATCCGGGTCGAGGCACGTACAGGTTCGCCGGTACGTCCGCTGAGGCGCCCATCAGGTCCGGAACGTAGCGCGGGCAATTTGGAAAGATCTCGCATTTGACGCGCACGACGACCTTCGCGCCATGATGCAAGGCGAGCGCCTCCGCGCTGTCGTGGATCGTCGCTTGGCCCCGGATGCGCGTGCGAAACGTCTTGCCGTCGAGCCGTACGAACAGCAGCCCGACGTTCGGGTTGCGGTGAATATTGCCGAGCGTGCGGTACATGTTGTTGCCGTCGTACTCAGGGAATTCAAGGGTATCGGGCCCGGTGATCTTCACGAAGCCGGGATCGCCGGAACGCATCGAGCAATCGACGTTGTCCTGATAGCTGGTCGCGATGAAAAAGAATCGTGTCTCCTCGATGAGCTTGCGATCCTGTTCCCAGAACTCGAAGTGGAGGCGATGCTTCTCGAGGCCGTCGGCGACACGACGACCATCGAAGCGGTCCTGCAACTCACGCATTCCGTCGTGGTAGAAAGGGGCGCGGACTGGGTCGGCCACAGGAATCCTCCAGCAAGTTGAGCAATCGATCTGCACGTTGACGTGGCCGGGATTCTCCTTGGCGGTTCACCCGGCCCGCAAAGCGAAAGACTATTCATTCGGCATGGGCGTGGAAAGCCACCCAGGTCCGAAGCGGGTGAAAAGGCGTCGATAACGGCCGTTCCCTACCCCGAGGTGAGCATCTGGCTGCGGATCTCCTGCGCGGTGCGGCGCAGCGGCAAGAGATACTTCTTGCGCGCGCCGGCTTCGCTCACCGTCCCCGAGATCGTGTTGACGCTGAGCGCGGCGACCACCGCGCCCGCGGGATCGCGCAACGGCACCGCGATGCCGCAGATCGCCGGATCGAGCTCGCCATCGACCCAGGCATAGCCGTCGCTCTCGACCCGCGCGAGCAACTCGCCAAGACGCTCCGGATCGGTGACCGTGCGCGGCGTGACCTGCCTGAAGCCCCCGGTCGCGAGATAAGCCTCGCGGGTGCCAGGCGGCAGCGCCGCGAGCATGACGCGGCCGAGCGACACCAGATGCGCGGGCAGCCGGCTGCCGACGCCGAGATTGGCCGAGAGGATCCGCCGCGCCGGCAGCCTTAGCGCATAGACGATCTCGTCCTCGTCGAGCACCGCCATCGCGCAGGACTCGCCGATCTCGTTGCGCAGATTTTCCAGCGCGCGCTGCGCATGACCCCAGTATGGCAGCGCGTTGAGATAGGACAGGCCGAGCCCGAGCGCGCGCGGCCGCAGGCTGAAATAGCGTCCGTCGGAGGCGCAATATTTCAGCGCCACCAGGGTCGCGAGGATACGCCGCGCAGTGGCGCGGTTGAGGCCGGCAGTATCGGCGGCCTCCGCCAGCGTGTGCCGCCCCGGCGGCTTGCCGAGTGCTTCAATGATCGAGAAGCCGCGCGCAATCGCGCGCACGAAGCCGTCACTCTCTTTGCTCATGGCGGGCGCCTGGCTGGTTCCGTCATCGCGCTCACGACATCACAGCCCGCATGGCTGCCTGCACATGACGCGGCTCTGCGCGCTTGTCAGGGGCTCCCGACCGCGCTAGCGTTAATTCATATAGCGAATGAATTGTTCGCCTGGCGAACTCAATAGCAGGAGGATGCACGATGGCGCAAGCAGAAAGTTCTGCGGCCACCCCGTTCGAAACCGATTTCTGGAAAGACGCGAAGCTGCGCAAGGTGTGGGACGACATCGTCCCCGGCGAGCCGCGCAAGACGCTGCCCTACAAGCTCACCCAGGAAGCGATCGCGCTGTACTGCCGTGCGGTCGGCGAGACCAATCCGCTCTATCTGGACGAAGCCGCCGCGAAGGCCGGGCCATATGGCGGGCTGATCGCGCCGCCCGCGATCCATATCCTGCTGATGTTCGCCTGCACGCCGGCCGACGACTGGATGCGCTCGCCGGGCACCGTCAATGCCGGACAGTCCTGGAGCTACAACATCCCGGCCCGCCCCGGCGACACCATCACCCTGCAGGCCCGCGCGCTTGACAAGTTCATCAAGCGCGAGCGGCTGTTCGTGGTGCACGACAACGTCTTCTTCAACCAGCATGGCGATGTGATCTGCTCAGGTCGCGGCCAGACCATCCGTCCGATGTAAGGAAGATCACCATGGCCACAGCGAATTTCGAATCTCTCAAGGCCGGCGACACCGTCGAGGGCCCGGCATTCGCGGTTTCGCGCGAATCGATCCGCCTGTTCTGCGATGCGTCGCTCGACTACAACCCGCTGCATCTCGACGACAACTACATGAAGGGCGATTTCGGCAAGACCAATTTCGGCGGCATCATCATGCACGGCATGAACAATTTCGGCCTGATCTCGCGCATGCTGACCGACTGGGCGCTCCCCGCAGGCGCGATCCATCGCAGGCTCGAGACGCGCTGGCTGAAGCCGGTGAAGCCCGGCGACACCATCCGCCCGGCCGGCACCATCAAGGCCAAGCAGGTCACCGCAAAATCGCGCTGGGTGCTGGTCGACGTCGCCGTGCAGAACCAGCGCGGCGAGACGGTCGCGGCCGGCGAAGCGATGCTGGAGTTTCCGCCGAGCGCGAAGGCGAACTAGCCGCGCGCACTCGATCGGGGCAACGGGCTCCACTTACCTCGCCCCGCCTGCGGGGAGAGGTCGGAATGCATCGCTAGATGCATTCCGGGTGAGGGGGAGTCTCCGCAAATCCAACTGTCACCGTGCTTGTGGAGGCAGCCCCTCACCCCAACGCTCTAAGAGCGAGCTTCGCTCGTCTCGACCCCGTAAGAACGGGGCGAGGGAGCCTACCGCCGTCGCTGCAATAACAAACATCAAATAATCATTCGAGGAGACTTTCATGCAGGATGCGGCCCATTCGCGGCTCTATGGACGGATCGCCTGGCGCCTGATCCCATTCCTCTTGGCGTGCTACACGGTGGCGATCATCGATCGCTTCAACATCGGCTTTGCCAAGCTGCAGTTCCTGCACGACCTCAAGATCGACGACGCGGTGTTCGGGCTTGCCGCCGGCATCTTCTCGGTCGGCTATGTCGCGCTCGAAGTGCCGAGCAACCTCCTGCTGGTCAAGGTCGGCGTCCGCAAGACGCTGCTGCGGATCATGGTGCTGTGGGGCGTCGTCACCATGCTGCTCGCGCTGGTGCAGAACCAGTATCACCTCTATCTGCTGCGCTTCCTGCTCGGCGCCGCCGAAGGCGGTTTCTTCCCGGGCATTTTGTACTATCTGACGCTGTGGTTCCCGGACCGCGTGCGCGGCCGCATGACGAGCTTGTTCGTGATGGCGGTGCCGCTCGGCGGCGTCATCGCGGGTCCGTTGTCGGGCCTGATCATGGATCACATGCAGGGCGTCCACGGCCTGCATGGCTGGCAGTGGCTGTTCATCCTTGAAGGCGGTCCGGCCGTGCTGCTCGGCATCGTCGCCTATTTCTACCTCGCCGACGGACCGCAGGTCGCGAGCTGGCTGAGCGCCGACGAGCGGCGGCAGATCGCAAGCGACCTCGCCCGCGACCGCGCCGCCGTTCCCGGCACCACGCGGAGCTTCGCGGCGGCGCTGCGCGAGCCGCGCGTCTATCTGCTCTCCTTCATCTACTTCGCGTTCTTCTGCTCGCTCAACACCATCCTGCTGTGGACCCCGACGCTGCTGAAACGCGTCGGCGTGGCGACCACCACCGAGATCGGCTGGCTGAGCGGCGCGATTTCGGTTGCGTCCGCCATCGGCATGGTGGCGATCGGCTACAGCTCCGACCGCACACGGGAACGGCGCTGGCACGTGGTCTGCTGCGGCCTCGTCGCGGCGGCCTGCTTCATCGCCTTGCAGGCCGCGCAAGGCAGCGTGCTCCTGACCGTGACGCTGCTTGCCGTCGCCTCGATCGGCATCTTCGCGATCCTGTCGCTGTTCTGGACGATTCCGAACGCGATGCTGGAGGGCAGCGCCGCGGCCGGCGGCATCGCGCTGATCTCAGCGATCGGCTCGTTCGGCGGCGCGGTCTGCCCTGCCCTGATCGGCTGGATGAATGTCGCAACCGGGAGCATCTACGCACCGCTCGCTCTCGTCGGCGCCGTGCTCGGCATCGGCATGCTGACGCTGATCGTCTGCGTCCCCCGCGCGAGACATGAGGTCACACTGGCCGAACCGAGCCGCCCCTGATCATCCAGCGCACGCCCGGCATCCACTGCCGGGCTTGTGTCGGCCCGCTGCGTCTGACTAATAAGAGCCCAACAAGAGACGCTTGCCGGGAACGAGGACATGCCGCGAAGGCTCGAGGGTGATTTCGACTACATTATCGTCGGCGCAGGCACGGCGGGCTGCATCATGGCCAACCGCCTGTCGGCCGATCCGAAGAAGCGCGTGCTGCTGCTGGAAGCCGGCGGCAAGGACAACTGGATCTGGTTTCATATCCCGGTCGGCTATCTCTTCGCGATCGGCAATCCGCGATCGGACTGGATGTTCAAGACCGAGGCCGAGCCCGGCCTCAACGGCCGGGCGCTCGCCTACCCGCGCGGCAAGGTGATCGGCGGCTCCTCCGCCATCAACGCCATGATCTCGATGCGCGGCCAGGCCGCAGATTACGACCATTGGCGCCAGCTCGGCCTCACCGGCTGGAGCTACAGCGACGTGCTGCCGGCGTTCAGGCGGCTCGAGGATCATTTCCTCGGTGAAAGCGAGCATCACGGTGTCGGCGGCGGCTGGCGCATCGAGGCGCCACGGCTGTCGTGGCAGATCCTCGATGCGGTCGGCGATGCCGCCGAGGAGATGGGCATCAAGCGCATCCCGGATTTCAACACCGGCGACAATGAGGGCACCAGCTACTTCCACGTCAACCAGAAGCGCGGCCGGCGCTGGTCGTCGGCGCGCGGCTTCCTCAAGCCGGTGTTGAACCGCAGCAATCTGCGGCTCGAGACCGACGTGCTGGTCGACCGCCTGATCATCGAGAGCGGCCGCGCCGCCGGCGTGCTGTTCCGGCAGGGCAATGAGGTGGTCGAGGCCCGTGCCAGGGGCGAAGTGATCCTCTGCGCCGGCTCGATCGGAACCACGCAGGTGCTGCAGCGCTCCGGCATCGGTCCGTCCGAATGGCTGTCGCCGCTCGGCATCGACATCGTGCTCGACGTGCAGGGCATCGGCCATAATCTGCAGGACCATCTGCAGCAGCGCGCGATCTACAAGGTTTCCGGCGTGCGCACGCTGAACGAGACCTATTACAATCTGGTTCGCCGCGGCCTGATGGGCCTCGACTACGCGTTCCGCCGCCGCGGTCCCCTGACCATGGCGCCGTCGCAGCTCGGCATCTTCACGCGCTCGGACGCGACGCGCTCGCGCGCCAATATCCAGTTCCACGTGCAGCCGCTGTCGCTCGACAAGTTCGGCGATCCCCTGCACCGCTTCCCCGCGATCACGGTGAGTGCCTGCAACCTGCAGCCGAGCTCGCGCGGCACGGTGCGGATCCGCTCGACCGCGCCCGACGACAAGCCGTCGATCGCGCCGAATTATCTCTCGACCGACGACGACCGCCAGGTCGCGGCCGACGCAATCCGCACCACGCGCAAGCTGATGAAGCAGAAGGCGCTGGACAAATATCATCCCGAGGAATTCCTGCCCGGCCCCTCGGTCGGCGACGACGATGCCTCGCTCGCCAAGGCGGCCGGCGACATCGGCACCACGATCTTCCACCCCGTCGGCACCGCGAAGATGGGAACGGCCAACGATCCGATGGCCGTGGTCGACGAGCGGCTGCGCTTCTACGGCCTGCACGGCCTGCGCATCGCGGATGCCTCCGTGATGCCGACCATCACCTCCGGCAACACCAACACGCCGACGGCGATGATCGCCGAGAAGGCCGCAGCGATGATCCTGCAGGACGCACGATAGAACGACGATGAACGCCCCGAAGCGCTCTCTGGTCGGCGATGCCGGCGCACAGGTTGCGGTGGCGCAATGGGGCGAGCCGGCCTCCGACAGGCCGCCGGCGCTGCTGCTGCACGGCACAGGCTTTGTCGCGGAGGTCTGGACCGAGGTCGCAGAGGCGCTGGCGACCGATTACACGGTCTACGCGCTCGACCGCCGCGGCCACGGCCTGAGCCACAAGCCGCCGGCCGATCGCTATCACTTCCAGGATTTTGCCGAAGACGTCCGCATGGTGGTGGAGCGCCTCGACCTCCATGACATCTACGGCATCGGTCACAGTGCTGGCGCAACCGACCTGCTGCTCGCAGCCAGACTGATGCCCGGTCGCTTCGCGCGCCTGCATGTCACGGAGCCGACCGCGATGGATCCGCGCGCGCCGCGCGCCGGCGGCCTCAGCGACATCGCGCGCGGATCCGTGCAGGGTGTGGTGCGCCGCCGGGCCGAGTTCGACAGCGCCGACGACCTGTTCCGGCGGCTGCGCGCCGCACCGGCCTTCGCGCCATGGACCGAACGGTCGCTGTGGGCCTATGTCCATCACGGCTTTGCCCGGCTCGACGACGGCCGCATGCGGCTGCTTTGCACGCCGGAAATCGAGTCGGCCCTGCTCGGGCCGATCTTCCAGGCCATGGAGCAGATCTACACCGGCGACGCCCGCGGCAATCCGTTCCCGTGGTTCTCCGACATTGCCTGCCCGGTATGTATCACAACCACTGAGCAGTCATGGCCGATCTACAAGGAGATGGCCGATCGCGCCGCGGCGCTGATCCCGCATGCGAGCCGATGGACCTTCGACGGTGTCGGGCATTGCGTTGCGCAGGAAGCGCCGAAGCTGCTGGTCGCAGCGCTCACGACGTTCGCCGCGCGCGCGCGTTAAGGCGTGAACGTATCAATGCGTTGCGTCTAGCCATAGTGATCAAGTTCGCTCAGGGCAATTCGAACCTCGCGCGCGAAATCCACCAACGACACGATGAAAGCCACGACGGCAACAATGAAGAGAATGGCAACGCCCCGCTCGTGCTGGATGTGAAGGAACGCACTCACAAAGCCGACGACGATGACAACGCTGATCGAGATGCTTCCCATGATGGACCAGAAGATCGCGCGATTGATCATGGTGGCGCGCCGAGCAAGACGCGGCAGGTCTGCCTTGAGCCGGCACCTCGCCTGATCCTGATCAGAAATCTGGTTCAGGTAAATCGATCTGTCGATGATCCGGTTGAGGCGGGAAATCAGCACCGCGATAAAAGCCGCCAATGCACCGAGCAGAAATGCGGGCGCAGCCGCTTGAGAAATCACTTGAGAGAGCTGACTGACCGACGGCGTATCCGGCAACATCGACTCGACCTTCGGGTTAGCGCGGCCGAGACCAATCAGCCGGACATTGGCAACCTGGACCCTGCAGCCTGGCCATCACGACTCCGAAGTATCGAACCGGCAGCGGCGACGATTGTCCAGCCGGCGTCCGAACGGCCGGCATCGACGGCCGCGAGTGCGGCGCATCGTGGCGTGATCTTGGCACAATTGAAGGCACGCACAACACTGCTATTTTGTGACGATCCGTCGGGTCGGCGTCACGGTGCTGGTCAGCGCCATCGGAGAGATCGAGAACGTCAACCAGGAATTCCAGCCGGCCGGGCGATTCTCTGCTGCAAATTCTCCATACCCTTTGAGATTCAGATAACCCTGCATGTCGCCCACGGGAAACAGGAAGCCGATCTGCGGACCAACGCCCAGCACGCGGGACCGAAAGCCCCCCAGGACAGGGTGCTGGCCGAAATCATCGGTGACCTGCTGATAGGCATATCCAACCAGGCCAACGAAAACCTGCTTTGACAGAAACTGGGAAGCGCCCCAATCCAGATGGAAGTCGATCCCGTTCTGATACTGCGTATCCTGATTCTTGAAATTGTAGGTGAAGCCCCCGACTGCAGAAAATTCATGGCCCGCCTGCGGGTTGAAGTAAGTGTAGCCGCCGCCTGCATCGATGGCGGCGTGACCGATGCCGAGATTGGCGAGGCTGCTCGGACTGTATGCTCCGACCGGAACGTCTCCCGTTACATAGGTCATGAAATTGTGCACGCCGGCGTTCCACTTCAGCGTCGCCTGCGGGTAGAGGTCACCTATCGATGTAATCGAATCGCCGAAGCTGCCGGTGCGCGTTGTCGCCAGCGGACCGACGGCCGCCGTAAGCGTCCCCGCAAGATCTGCGCTGGACCGCCCGAACAGTCCGGTCACGCCGATCGCAAGCTGGCCACCCAGCACCGGCGTTGCGAACGTATAAGTGGGATTGAGAAGGATGAGATCCGCCTGCGCGCTCAGATGCAGGTTTAGATCGATGTTTGCCGCGGCAGGAATTCTGCCGACCTGGATTTCCCTGGCGGCCGCGGCATTGCCGAATGCACTTACGCTGGTGTGATAGTAGACCTCCGCCATTGACCAGCCGGGGACCTGCGGGGTCGCAGCGAGACTGCCGAAGCGGCCGGGAAGCCAGTATGAAACGCCGCCCTCGTCGGCGCGGGCGGCTTCAGAGGAGAATGACGCCAAGACCATTGTCATGGCGATGCCGACATCCCTGAGTGTCTTACTTCGCCTGTTTGGTTGCCGCCTCTTCGAAAGATCACGAAGCCGCATGTCACCCACCCCACCGTTGGCAAATCGCAGAACGATCTGTACGGCTCGCTCAAGCGTTCGATTCGCGACCGCAAATTGAAGCACGTGATTCATGCCGGCCCCAGCGGGCCGGCATGAATCCAGTTTCTCAAGCCCCGACCTTCCTGGCGGCAGGAACCGTCCAGGTGCCGTTGATGATCGAAGGGTCGGTTTCCTGCGGCCAATACATGCGCAGCATGAGTATGAAATCTCCCTCGGGCGCAGGAAGCCAGTTGGATTCCTTGTCCTTGCCGGGCGATTCCTTCTGAATGTAGAGCTCGGTCGAGCCGTCCGGATTTTCCTTCAGATTTTCCCGCGCACTGATCGAATATCGGTTGAGCGGATTGTTCACGAAGAAGTAGCCGCTGTCGTACATCGTGAGCGACCAGAATCCCTCGGCCGGAGGAAGGTGGCCTTTGGGAAACCGCATGACGTACTTGTTCGCACCATTGTACTTGCGGTCATCCACATCCTTTTGCGAGGTCGGGTAGACCGCATCCTGCGGGCGGTTGGCGCCAAGCCCGATCGCGGTCACCAGGGCCCGCATCAGATAGTCGGTACCGTAGATGCCGGTTTTCGTCGTGAACGCAAAGCCGTTCTCGTCCTTGACGGCCTTGTTGACCTTGAACTGAAGCATGATCCTGTCGAACGACACCTCCGGGACGCGCTTCAGGAAGTCCGCCTTCAGCTTGGTCTCGTCAAAGTCGCGCCCGGGTACGATGCCGATGCGGGCAAATTTGGCGAGTTGGGCCGCGTCCGCCGCGTATGGCGGGTTGGTTTTCATGAGCTCGCAGAGCAGCTTGAAATACGACACCGCGTCCATGCGATTGACCTGTTCGCGGACAGCCGTCTTCATGTCGATCGACGGATCGACCTTTCCCGGAGGTGGCGTGTACGGCTTGCCGTAAGCACTGAGCGGAACGAGCTTGCACTCGTCCTGCAGCTTGTGGACGGCTGCATAGTCTTCCGGCGTTCCGGTGCAATAGATGCGGCCGAGCAGCCACACGATGTTGGTAGGCGATTTGTACTCCCTCACGCCATCCGGCAGCGTGCCTTTCCAGCCGGGCCCGGTGATGGCATAGGTTTGTGCGCCGGTGCCGGTGGTGCGCTTCCCCGGCACCTGGAACACCGTCGTCCAGCCATCCAGCATGGGCATCAGGAAATAGCGCCCCTTCATGTCCGGGATGCTGAGGACCCACGGTTCTTTCCCGACGTCGAAGAAGGACGTGGTGTAGAGCGTGTCCGCGTTGGGCGCAGTGACATCGCGGAACGATGCGTCCGGATATTGGCGCAGCTTGATGATATGGCCCATCGGCCCTCGCGTGCCCACGGGCTCCGCGACGTTGGTGATGATCCTCCGCGTCATCTCCATCGTCACCAACGGATAGCCGAATATGTAGGCGTCGCTCGCGAGCCAGAAGTCCTCCAAGCCCTGACCGACACCCAGGAAAGCTCCCTCCTCGGCGGCGGCTGGTCGACCTATCGCCGCTCCGGTGAGCAGACCCATTCCGCCAAGCGCAAGATTGCGACGAGTGATCTCCATTGTTCTCTCCTTGTGTGCAAATCGAATGGTCTTCAAACAATCGTCTGGCTGCTTCGACTGTCGGCCTGCCGTGAAAGGCGTCCGGTCCTCCGGTCAGGGCTGCATCCTGATCCCGAGCGCCGCTCTCATATCCTTGAAGACCACTGCGATGGCTTCGATGATGAGCTGGTCAGGATGAGCCTTGCAATGTTGGATCACTTCGTGCTCGGCCTCGCGGGACTTCTTGATGTCGAGGTAGTGCTTGCGCGCGAGGCCGTTGTACCAACCGCTGTACCAGGCAGTGAGAAGATCGGCGTCTCCCTGCCACGTTCCGGCGAGTTGCGCGCAGGTCAGCTTCTGAACATCCAGATAGCCTTCGGCGTTGGCATAAGCGCTCAAGTCCGTCTGCGCATGCGCCGACTGAATGCCGGCGACGATCAACGCTGCTGCAATCATGGCGGTTCGTCCCATGATCCCCCTCCCGTGAGCTCGTGTGTTCGGCTTAGATCGGGCCGACGTTCCCTGTCGGCCTAGCGGCTGTGGACGCGACGGTCGCGTTGCTCAGTAACAAGGCGGATACGGATAGTATCCGCACCGCGGGGCGTAATAGGGATAGGCTGCCGCAGTTCCAAGCGCGGCCGCACCCGCGACTGCAGCGCCCCGGTAGTAAGCACCTCGCCAGGCGGTGCGGCGAGCAACGCCGGCAAAAGACAGCGGCGTGAATGGACGACCGATGATGTCGATAAAGATCGACGCCGGTCCATCAGCCCCCGCAAGGTCACCTTCGAGCATATCGACATCGAAAGTCAGCCTGTCGCCTTCGAGCTTGGGCGATTTCAGGACGACGACGGCGTCGGCTACCGATGATCCGTCTTTCCTGAACCCGGACACGGTGGCGTTTGGGGGATCTTTCGCGAAATTGTCACTGCCATTGCCCCAATCCTCGACAATTCGCGACGTGAGATCGTGACCAGCCGCCCTCACGGGCCGATCGGCGAACACGATCGCATTCGGTGAAACCCCCGTCAGCACAAGCTTCCCGTCCTTCAAGCTCGCACCGCGCGAGCTGAGGACGAAGAGCGATGGCACGACTTCCGGCTTTGCCTGACCTATCGACTTCTCAAGCGGTACATGTGGTTTGCTCTCGGGTGCAGACTGGGAAAGCACCTTATGGGGAGCGGCAATCAATCCGGCGACACAAAATACGAACAGAGCTGAGCGAAGGGTCATGTTTGTTATTCCTTTGGGGAGCGCAATTTCGGCAATCAGCTTCGCTAAGCATTTCGCGCCAATTCAAATCGCGCGTCTTGCCATTTCGCGCCAATGATCGGAATTGTCATCGCCGAGCGGCGTGAGACCTCTTGCGATGGCTCGCTTGGCTCTGCCTATCGGCAAGTTGCCTGTAGATGATGGGTTGAATTTTCATCACACGCACGAAAGTACGGCTGAAGCTGCTAGGGTTGCTGTAGCCGACGAATTTCGCGATTTCCGACAGTGGCTTGCCTGAGTCCACGAGCAAGCGACAAGCGATGTTCAAGCGAACTTCCGCAAGCATTTCGCTGTGGCTGGTGCCCATGCGACCAAGGTAACGCTGTAGCGTGCGCGAGCTGATCTTGAGAGCGCGAGCGGTGCTATCAAGGGTTGCGTCACCGTGTCGCAGCGACGCGACAATGACTGCGCGGACCGCCTGGACTGAAGGCAATCGGACAGCTCTCATCGGTTGGGCTGAGGCGTGAAGCCCGTGCTCCTGCAAAGAAACGACGCTCCAAGATAAAGCAGTTTAGGGCATCGATCTGGCCATCAGCCGCCAAAACTTTCGCCAAGCGGAATTCGTCGAACGAGTTATTGCACCTGATTGCTCGATAAAGACAACCCAAGAGGGTTCCGGCCTGCTAAGCTGCGATCGCGGCAAAACTTCTTGGGCAGGTAGTAATGACCGTCATTCCATTGACCCGCTGTCAATTTTTGATTCCATTCGCTGAGCTTCATTCTGAAATAGGCGGCCCTACGGCGGCACTTCTCGCGAAATTTCAACTCCCGACCTCCTTTGAAGAAAAAGCGGATCATTACGTGCCTTTGCTGCCGGCCGTTCGGTTCGCGACGGCCGCTCAGCAAAAACAGGGACTGTCGGAAATTGCTTTTCGCGCAGCCCAACGACTTTCGTTCGAACATTTGAGCGAAACCATGCGGGCGCGGGTGCGCCATGCGCCAACCCTATTGGTTGCCCTGCAGCAAATATGCCGGTGGGCGCCGTGCGAAGATACGATCCTTCAACTATGGCTCGAGCCAAGCGGCGAGAGTTTGAAGATTTGCAGCAAGCTTATTGGAACGGAGGGCATTTCCCATCTTGAGATATCCCAGTGGCTTCAGAACATATTCGTCCTGCACATCGTCCGTCAGTTCGCCGGGATGAGTTGGTCTCCGAGAGTGATTGCGTTTGAAGCGCTCTATACGCCGAGCCCTGAGGTCCAGTCGCATTGGCCGAACACGCGCTTCATGTCGGGTCAAAAGGCCTCATGGATCGAAGTGCCGGTCGAACTCCTCAGCCTTGCAAATCCCGCAAATGACTTCCGGCCGACGCCGTCCGATCATGTGCCGCAGTCATTTGGCAAGGACGTCGTCAGCGCACTGAAGCTGAGCTTACCCTCCTACCTTGATCAGGGAGGCCTCACGATCATGCAGGCCGCCGAGATGATGGGAGTGAGCACCAGGAGTCTACAACGGAGGCTTTCACTCGCAGGGCTGACATATTCCGGTCTGCTCGAGCAGGCTCGCTTCAACAATGCGGCCAAGCTTCTGGGCGGCACTGAAATCAAGATCATCGACGTGGCATTCTCATCAGGCTATGCCGACCCTGCCCACTTCACGCGAGCTTTCCGCCGGATTTCCGGCTGCACCCCGCGGGAGTTTCGGGAGAGGTCGAGGAACGGACAAGCCACGATCGATCGGCCTACCGCCCGACCCAATGGCAATCGCGCCTAACGAAGGTTCTCGCATTGAGCGCGCCGCCACGTAACACAGGGCTCCCGGCTCCCGGATCGATCTTGAGCGCGGCATTGTGCACGCTCCTTGTCGCTGTCCCGGTTGCGAAGGCCTTTGCCGCAAGCGATGATGGCCTTGCCAATGCTTCGGTGCCGACGATCTATCTCGACCTCAGGACGACCTACGCGCAGGTTCCGGCAGGATCGCTCGCGTTCGGCTTTGGACGTCCAACGCTGTTCAATACGCAGACGCTTGCGGCATTGGGCGGCCCGGCATTTCCGGCAGGCCTGCCAGCAGCGAAGTCCCTCAACATGGATTTTCCGCTGACGGTCGATGTTACCGAAAGCGTCTCGCTCTATGCCGGCGTCTCCGGCAGTTCGACGAACTTCGGAAACGCCGGCTTTTCGTCCTTTCAAATCACGAGCTGGAACATCGGCTTCCAGGCCGACCTTTATGAGCAGAACGGCGGGACCCTTCCTACCGTGACGCTGCAATCGACCATCACACAGTCGATTCCCAATGGTCCGCTGGGCACAACCTCCTTCAACAACATTCTCGAATTTGACTATGCGCTCGATTCCGATGAGACCAGAGGCTTCCTCAGCGGTTTCCAATACACGCGAACCGACGTCGACAGTGCGCTGGGAAGGATCAACCCGAACACGATTGCCTATGTTGGTGGCTACTATCAATGGCCGAACAATTGGAAGTTTACCGGCCGCGTGGGCTTGCAATCCTTCGAAGGCGCGCAGCTTCTGAACCTCGCGTCGATTCAGCCCTTTGCACAACCGATCGTGCGGCTCGATCTCGACCGCATGGATGATAATGACAACCGACTGTTTGGCATCACAGCCGAAATCATGTGGGTGCCGAACCCCGCCTATCAACTGACGTTCAGAACGCCTCTGTATGCCGTCAAGAACTAGCTGGCGCCCCGGCGCAGCATCACCGGGTCGGCCATCGGCCCGCCGGGATGCGGCGCCAATCGGTGCAGCGACACGGCCCAACAGTCATGGCGTCGGCCGTCACCTCGAAAACCGAAGCGCGCCGGTGGCAACCGATCGTCCGGCTATCGCTGATCGTCGAACGGCTTGACCGAGTGGGCCGGCGCGCGCACCGGCTGGATCGTCAGCCGATAGGCGATCAGGTTGGTGCCATCGAATGCCTCGAGCAAGTGGTCGCAAACGGGACAGTGATACTCACCCTTGGCGCCAGGTTCGGACCATAGCTCCAACCGCCGGAAACCTGCGCCGCAGCACGCGCACGTTACATCCGCTTTCCGCACGTTGATCCTCTTGGCAGGGTTCCGCAGGACCGAAAAACACCAGGTGAACTCGGCAAAGAAACGATGGCTGTCGCCTGACTGAGGCGAAAGCAAATGTCATGGAACTCACGTTCGCATTCTAGGCAAGATGCTTCGGCAGCAAAGTGCAGATTGTGCCTGGCGTGATTGATGACAGCTGCCTGACCTTTTCGAACGCGCGCCCTGCTGCATTCCGTTGATCTACGTCAAGCTCGCGCGCCGAAATTGTCGCAGTTTCGCGGCTCGCAAAAATCGTCCGTGAGGGAGGACACGCCATGCTTCGTTGTATCCTCGCCGCTCTGGCGGCTCTGGTTCTCGTTACCGTCTGCCTGATTCCTGATGACGCCTATGCCCGCCGTGGAGGTGGCGGCGGCTTCCGCGGTGGCGGAGGCGGCTTTCACGGCGGCGGAATGCGCGGCGGTGGCATGCATGTAGGTGGTGGAAGGGTACATGGTGGAGGATATCGCGTTGCCGGCCGTCCAGGTGGCCGACCGATCGCAGGGCGTCCGGGCTATCCCGGTCGACCGATTGCGGGGCGCCCTGGCCGCCCGGTCGCCGGCTATCCCGGCTACGGCAGAGGCTACTATCGGCCGGGCTGGGGTTATGGTGCCGCTGCCGTCGGCGCAGCAGCTGCGGCCGGCGCGTATGGCGCCTATGGCTACTACGGCAACCAAGGCAACCAAGGCTGCTACTACAATGAATACGGGCAAATGATCTGCCCGCAGTACCAGTATCAGTATTGATCCGGCTGAGCAGCAATGGATGGACATGCGGTTCACCGCACCGGCTCGCTGTCGAGCTTCGGCCAGTCATCGGCATGTTGAATGGATCGACCGCAAAGGGACGCCACGATCGCCATCGTGGCGGTCCCGCGAATTTGCGTTCCCAGGGAGACGACTCGATGGAGTACGACGCCTTCACCGACGCGAGCCTCAAGATGATGTACGAGGCTGTTCGCGGCGCGCTCGAAGCCGACGATGAGTTCGCGGCAAACGGTGAAGAGCCAAAATTCCGGGTCCGGTCGACAGCCGAATGGAAGCGGCATGCCAGCAATCTCGAGGCCGAGATTCTGAAACGGGGGCTCCAGATCGACATCATCGACTGGACGAAGGGCCAGGGCGAGCTGTCGCTCTAAACCTATCAGGGGTCCGCGGTGCCGGCACGATCACGCTCGCTGTTGGTCAAACCGGGCCGTGCGATCCCGGTGGCACCATGTACAGGGTCATGGCGAAAATCACATAGATGAGCACGAGCAAGGCGCCGATAAACCATGCCGACCGCCCGCTGTTGGTGATGAAGCAGGACGTCACGGAGGCGATCATGACCATCGTCACGGCCCCCGGCCAGAACCGCAAATCCATCGGCCTCGGGCCGACGACGTAGCTCAGAAGCACCAGCGCCGGCGCGACAAACAAGGCGATTTGAGACGCGCTGCCGAGTGCGATGCTGACGCTCATATCGAGACGGTTCTTGCGCGCCGCAGAAAACGCGACCGCCATTTCCGCCGCGGCGCCGACCAGCGCGACGATGATGAAACCGACGAACGCCGGGCTCAATCCCAGCGTCTCGCCCGCCTTCTGCACCGAGCTCACGAATATTTCGCTGACCAGTGCGACCAGCACCGTGACCACGAGAAGGGTGCCTATTGCAAGTCCGATCGGCCAGCCGGCGCCGCCGGTTTCGCCATGCTCCTCGCTTGCAAACAGTTCCTTGTGTGTCTTGAGCGAGAACAGCAAGCCGAGTCCATAGACACATATCAGCAGCACAGCGAGGCCCGTACTGAGAGCCAACGCCATCGCTTCGCCGCGCGCCGGATCGAGGTCGGCAACAGCCGATGGCGCAAGCAACGCAATCGTGGCCATCAGCAGCAGCGCTGCGTACATCCTTCCGCCGGCCCGATTATACTCCTGAACGTGATGGCGGAGCCCACCGAGCAGGAATGATGCGCCGAGCATGAAGAGTGAATTGGTGACGATGGCACCAGCGATCGATGCCTTGACCAGCATGTACTCTCCGGCATGCAGCGCGGCGATCGCGATGATCAGCTCGGTCAGATTGCCCAAAGTTGCGTTGAGCAGGCCTCCGACTGCGTCGCCGGTCTTCTCTGCGACGCTCTCCGTCGCATGGCTGAGAAGGGCGGCCAACGGCACGATGGCCAGAACAGCGAGCACAAAAAGGGCGGTGTGTGCGGAGGGAGCTGCCGTCTCGACCGCCAGCACGATCGGTACGAAGACCAGCATCCAGAGCAGTGGATTATGTCGAATTTCCTTGAGCAGAAGGTGCATGGTACCGCCCGGTCGAAACGAGGTCGAAAGCAGTTTCTGAACACCGCAGGCAGCGTAACCTTGATCTAGCTCAACAATCCGGCGCCACCGTCGCGCCGGTCACGGCTTGAGCCGGACCAGCCGATCCGGAACCTCACGGAATTTCCCGAACGGTCAGAAGCGCGTCCATATTTTCCGGCTCCCTCTCCCGTTTGACCTAGATCAACCCGTGGCCGACGCGATTGTGGTTGCTCTCGCAGACATCCTTGATGACCAGCTCAGGAGCTTACAATGACGAGGAACGCAGCTGTCGCAGCGATTGCATTTTTGGTGACGACCTCGTCTCTCGCTTTTGCAGCAGAGACATCCACAACAGTCGGAGCCGCGCAACCCAGTGCAGCCGATCTGAAGAGCCTGACGGACATGCGTGTCGGGATCGTCAAGGCCGCCTTGCAGCTGACACCCGATCAGGAGAAATACTGGCCGGCCATCGAGGAGGCCATCCGTGCGCGAGCGAAAAACCGGCAGGCTCGGTTGGAGCGAATTGCCGAACTCCAGGAGAACGGACCAATGGAGGCCCTTGGTGGAAGCAATCCGGTCGAGATGATGCAACGCAGGGCTGACCGGCTGATTCAGCGCGGGACCGATCTCAAGAAGCTCTCCGATGCCTGGGAGCCGCTCTACAAGACATTGAGCGATGATCAGAAGCGAAGGATGGCATTCGTGTCGTTCGCCGTCATGCGCGGCGTGCGAAACGCGATCGAGCAGCGTGGCGGTCCGGACGACGAGGACGAATAAGGCCAACCGGACCGCACGCGAACAGCCCCCTGCTGGTTTGTGCGTGAGATGATTGGACGCTCGATCAAGGGCGAGCGTCGCACGGACCCGCCAAACGAAAACGCCGTACTGCAACCGTCCATCCATGTTGCGGGCGATTCCATGTTGCGGCGCGCATAGTCGCTTCGCCGGAAAGCACCGCGTTCATCAACCCGGTCATTCCGGCGGCGGAAAGCGGTCGAAGGTCGGCAGCTCATGCGCATCCTCCATCCAGCGCAGCCGCTCCGCGACCTGGATATGCATCGTGGCCGGCACCCGATCGGGGTCGTCATAGGTGCCGCTCTGGATGTCGATGAATCCGGGCAGCATGTTGCCATTGGTATAGAAAAGTCCGCTGCCGCAGTTCGGGCAGAAATGCCGCCGGCCATGCTCCGAGGATCGGTAGATCCTGGGCTGCCCCTTGGTCACCTTGACCATGCCCTCGGCAACCATCACCCAGCCGACCATCGGCGCGCCGGCGTGGCGCCGGCAATCGGTGCAGTGACACAGCGCATGGACGACCGGTTCGCCGGTCACCTCGTAACGGATCTCGCCGCAGTGACAGCCGCCGGTGACGTCAGCCATGTTTTCCTCCGCTCGATCAGTGGTTTGCCAGGTCGATAACGCTGCGAGCAGCAACGCTTCAATTGCGCATCTTGCCCTTGCGTCGAGCTGTCGCGCCGTCCCCTGCGCCCCCGATCATCCGGGTCTCACGAAATCGTCATCCCTGCCCTCGGCCCCGCCAAAGCCCCGGGAATAAAGCCC
>NZ_JBXEJO010000102.1:0-27298 GCF_056837965.1 Bradyrhizobium ferriligni | reverse complement strand
CACCCGGATCGCATCTATCGATGCGATCCGGCCTCCCCCGCAAGCGGGAGAGGGGGCGCACCTTCGTTGCGGCTGCTGCCCAGCGCCGCTTCTGCGCGACGCACGCGGTCGATTGTCGCCCGATACCGCGCGGCATAGGCCTCGTCTTGATACTCGCTGAGGAAGTTGGCGCGGCGCGCGATTATCTGCTCCAGCGTCTCCGGCACATCGACCGCAGTGCCGTCAGCCTTCGGCAAAAACTCCGGATCGGCAAAGGCGATGCGGCCCCAGGCCAGCGCCTGCCTGTTGCGCTCGATGGCGACGCCGTTGAGTTCGATCGCGCGGGTCAGCGCCTCCAGCGAGACCGGCACCAGGCCCTGCTGCCAGGCAAAGCCGAGCATCATGATGTTGGCAAAGACGCTGTCGCCGAGCAGCCGTTCGGCCAGCGCGTTGGCGTCGATCGTGCTGAGGTTGCCCGACCCGATCACCCGCTCGATGGCGCGCAAGCGAACCGGCGAGGCGAGGTCGGCATCGCGAAATCGCACCACGTCGCCGGTCGGCATCTCGGCGATATTGACCGCAGCGCGCATCCCCTTGCGATAGGTGCCGGACGCCTTTGCCGACGAACTCACCACGAGGTCGCAACCGATCAGCGCGTCGGCCGCGCCCTGGTCGATCCGCACCTGGTGCAGCGCGTCGGGCGTAGCCGCCAGCCGCAGATAGCTCAGCACGGGGCCGAACTTCTGCGCGAAGCCCGTGAAGTCGAGCACCGAGACGCCGCGGCCCTCGAGATGCGCGGCCATCGCGATCAGCGCGCCGACGGTGATGACGCCGGTGCCGCCGACGCCGGTGACGAGGAGATCGTAGGGCCGCTCCAGTCCCGCGAGCTCCGGCACCGGCAGTGCCGCCGCTCGCGCGAGCGGATCGATTGCGCTTGCCGTCTTCGCCCGCCGCTTGCCGCCTTCGATCGTCACAAAACTCGGGCAGAAGCCGTTGAGGCAGGAAAAATCCTTGTTGCAGGTCGAGAGGTTGATCCGGCGCTTGCGGCCGAACGGCGTCTGCTTCGGTTCGACGCTGAGGCAGTTTGATTCCACCGAGCAGTCGCCGCAGCCTTCGCAGACGAGGTCGTTGATGAAGGCGAAGCGCGCGGGATCCTCGATCGTGCCGCGCTTGCGCCGCCGCCGCTTCTCGGTGGCGCAGGTCTGCTGATAGATCAGCACGGTGACGCCGGAAATCGCGCGCAGCTCGCGCTGCACGGCATCCATCTCCTCGCGCGGATGGATGGTGACGCCCACGGGCAGGTCGGCCGGCGAAAAACGCGCGGGATCGTCCGACACCAGCGCGATCCGCGCGACGCCCTCGGCGCGGACAGAGTGCGCGATCGCCTGCACGCTGACCGGGCCGTCGACCGGCTGACCGCCGGTCATCGCCACCGCGTCGTTGAACAGGATCTTGTAGGTGATGTTGGCTCTGGCGGCGATCGCCTGCCGGATCGCCATCGAGCCGGAGTGATAGTAGGTGCCTTCGCCGAGATTCTGGAACACGTGGCTGTTGCCGGTGAATTTCGACGACGCCGCCCAGTTGACGCCTTCGCCGCCCATCTGGATCAGCGACGAGGTCTCGCGGTCCATCCAGCTTGCCATGAAGTGACAGCCGATGCCGGCCAGCGCCTTGGAGCCCTCGGGCACTTTCGTCGAGGTGCTGTGCGGGCAGCCCGAGCAAAAATACGGCGTCCGGGTCGCGCCCGGGACCGCGATCACGCGGTCGCTCTCGGGTACCAGCGCGGCGACGCGGCGGGCCAATTGCAATTCCGGAAACATCGGATCGAGCCGGCGCGCGAGCACGTCGGCGAGCATGCGCGGCGACAATTCGCCGGTCCAGGAGATCAGCCGCGCGCCGCTCTCGTCATGCTTGCCGACCATCCGCTCCGGCTTGGCGCCGGGATAGTCGTAGAAATACTCCTTGAACTGGCTCTCGATGATGCCGCGCTTCTCCTCGACCACGAGGATCTCGCGCTTGCCCGTCACAAACTCCATCGCATCGTGCAGCGCCAGCGGCCACACCATGCCGACCTTGTAGATGTCGATGCCGAAGCGGCGGCAGGTCGCCTCGTCGAGCCCGACCAGCCGCAGCGCCTCCATCAAATCGAGATGCGCCTTGCCCGTGGTGACGATGCCGTAGCTCGCATCCTTGATATCGTAGATATGACGGTCGATCGGATTGGCTTTCGCGAACGCGTAGACCGCGTGCTTCTTCGCCTCCAGCCGCTCTTCGATCTGCGGGCCCGGCAGATCCGGCCAGCGATAATGCAGGCCGCCGGGCGGCGGCACGAAATCCGGCTGCACGAAACGGCGCGGCGGCCGCAGCTCGACCGAGGCGCCGGATTCCACGATCTCCGAGATCGCCTTGAAGCCGACCCACATGCCGGAGAACCGGCTCAGCGCGTAGCCATATTCGCCGAAGGCGAGATATTCGCCGACATCGGCCGGATGCAGCGTCGGCATGAACCAGCTCATGAAGGCGACGTCGGATTGGTGCGGCATCGAGGACGACACGCAGCCATGATCGTCGCCGGCGACGACTAGCACGCCGCCATGCGGCGAGGAGCCATAGGCATTGCCGTGCTTCAGCGCATCGCCGGAGCGGTCGACGCCGGGGCCCTTGCCGTACCACAGGGCGAACACGCCATCGACCTCGCGATCCCTTTGCGTCTCGACCTGCTGCGAGCCGAGCACCGCGGTCGCCGCGAGGTCCTCATTGACCGCGGGCAGGAATTCGATGCGGCTGTCCTTAAGCTGCTCGCCGATCTTCCACAGTTCGAGATCGACGCCGCCGAGCGGCGAGCCGCGGTAGCCGGAGATGAAGCCCGCGGTGTTGAGCCCGGCGGCGCGGTCGCGCCGCGCCTGGTCGAGCGCGATGCGGACGATCGCCTGCGTGCCGGTGAGGAAGACGCGGCCGCGGTCGCGGCTGTAGCGCTCGGACAGCTGGTAGGCGTCGAGCAACGGCATCTGGCCCATGACTGACCCCTCCGGGAATCGCGATGTCTGATCCGACAAGGCTATTCCTGTGGGCCTGGTAGGTCTTACCTATCCATTCATTCGTCGTGGAAAAATCGGCATGATGTTGCTGAAAGTGATACAAATCGGTAGAATTTACCAAACCGGAGGTTCGCGATGGTTGAAGAGCAGGACCAGAAAATCCTCGCCGAACTGCAGAAGGACGGCCGCGCCACCAACCAGCAGCTTGCGGAAACCGTCGGGATGTCGACCTCCGCCTGTTGGCGCCGGGTCCGTGCGCTGGAAGAGTCCGGTGTCATCTCGGGGTATTCGGCGCTGGTCGCGCGCGAGCGCGCCGGCTTTGCGACCTCGGCGATCCTGCACGTCTCGCTGGAGCGGCACGACGTGAAGTTCGTCGACGAGTTCGTCGCGCGGGTGATGAAGCGCCGCGAGGTGCTGGAATGTTTCGCGACCACCGGCGACGCCGACTATCATCTGCGCGTCGTGGTGCGCGACATGGACGCCTACAATAGATTCTTGGACGAGTTCATGTTCCGCATCCCCGGCATCCGCCACGTCCGCACCAACGTGATCCTGAAGGAGATCAAGACCGGCGTGGCGTTGCCGTTTTGAGGTGATGTGGTCGGACGATGATGATGGGGCCGCGCGCTCAATTTTTGTCCCGTCGCCCTGAGGAGGCCGCGTAGCGGCCGTCTCGAAGGGCGAACGGCCACCAGCCGGGCCGTGCATCCTTCGAGGCTCGCTCCGCTCGCACCTCAGGATGACGGTCGAACCAGTCGGTAGGATGGGTTTCGCTTCGCTCTACCCATCCTACGAGGATACGGGTCATGCCGCCTGTTCTGCCGATTTGGCGCGCGTCAGCAGCATGAACACCATGACATGGCTGACCAGCAGCAGCGGCACGTAGAGCGCCGGAATATAGATGCCGGCGCCGAACAGGCCGGGGTCGCCGATCTTCACGCCGTTGTAATAGGCGTTGAGCAGATCCAGCGTGCCCCAGACGTTGAACACCCAGACGATCGGAATCGCGATCGCCCAGCGCCAGGACAGCGCGACCATGGCAAGCAGCGCGAGACCGGCCGCGGCGAGATCGCCCCATCCGACCTCGTTGGCGAAATCCGCGCTCAATTGCGGCGACACGAAGCCGGCCACCATGAAGTTCATGCCCAGAAACCTGAACGCATGGAACGCTGCGAGCAGTCTGAGCGCGTTATCACGTGGCATCGCGCGGACCGCCGGCCAGACATAGGTGACGGCCACGACAGCACTTGTCAGAAACGCACCGGCGACGCTGAGGACGAATGGAAGATTGAAGCCCGGGGGCATCGGCGGATTCCCTTGTGGTTGTCGATCGGTTCGGTTGGCTTGCGTTCAGGACCTTGACGCTCAGGGCCTGGCGACCAGCAGTCGGAGCGGCAACAGCGGGCCGACCCCGATGTACTCGTGATCCATCAGGTCGAGCTTGGATAGCGGCAGACCCTCCATGATCGCGTGCGCCTCGGCGGCATCCTTGGCATCAAGCAGCAGGACCACGCCGCGCCCGTCGGACCGCGAATACCATTCGCGAATCTTGCCGTTGAGATAGAGCTGCACGGTCTGCCGGATTTCGTCCGGCATCACGGCCATCACCTGATCGCGGGTGACGCCGGCTTTCGCGGTGAGGATGACCATCACGCCGGTGGTGACGGTGGAGGTGGCTTGGGCTTGAGCTTGGGCAAAGGAGGGAGCGGTCATGGAAGTGGTGCCTGTCAAAGTGAGGGTGAGAGCCAGGATTGTGTGACGGATTGCTTGCATCGGTCGCAGGTCTCCGTTCACGACGGATGTCGTGATCGCGTGGGTCAGCGTGCTTCGCGCTGCTAGTGGCTCCGATGTAAGGTGGCTTTCTGCGAGCGACTATTCGCGATAATGTTCACAGGCCATGAAGCAGAACTTCACAGTCCGGCAGGGCGCGCTCGACGGCGTCGAGGCATTCCTGGCCGTCGCCCAGCACCGCAGCTTTCGCCGCGCGGCGGCCGAGCTCGGCGTCACGCCGTCGGCGATCAGCCAGGCGGTGCGCGCGCTCGAGGCGCGCCTCGGCGCCGTGTTGTTCATCCGCACTACCCGCAGCGTCGGGCTGACCGACGCCGGCGAACGATTTCTGGCGCGCGCAAGACCGGCATTCGAGGAGTTGGTCGCGGCGAGCGGGGCGGCGCGCGAACTCGGACAGAAGCCGGCCGGGCTGTTGCGCCTCACCGTGCCGCGCTCGGTGGTGCCGATCCTGCTGGAGCCGCTGATCGCCTCGTTCTGCAAGGCGTATCCCGAGATCGAGGTCGAGCTCGCCGCCAGCGAGGAACTGGTCGACCTCGCCGCCGGCGGCTTCGATGCCGGCATCCGCATGGGCCAGTTCATCAACCCGGACATGGTCGCGGTTCGCCTGACCAAGCCGTTCCCGTTTGCCATCGTCGGCAGCCCGGACTATCTCGCGCGCCGCGGCCGCCCCAAGCGTCCGGATGATCTGCGCGCGCATGCGTGCCTGCGGCTCCGGCGATCGAACGGTGGCCTCGCGCCATGGTCGCTGAACGACAATGGCCGTTCGATCGAGCTTGCCGTGTCGGGATCGTTCATCGGCCATGACTTCCCGACGCTGGTCGGCGCCGCCATCGAAGGTGTTGGACTGGCGCAAGTGCCCGCGCCGCTGGTATCAGGCGCCGTGAAGGAGAAGAAGCTCGTCCGCGTGCTGGATGCATTCGCGCCGACCACGCCGGGCGTGTTCCTCTATTATCCCGGCCACCGCCAGATCATGCCGAAGCTGCGCGCCTTCATCGATCACGTGAAGAGCAGGCCTGGGGCCGCGCGATGAGGGGAGCCCGGATTTGCATTGCTCGTTCAGGTCATTTCGGAATGACGGGAGGGCCTAAGCGCGCTTCTGAGGATGCCAGTCAGGCACCGTCTTGACCATGTGCCAGACCAGCAGGTCGAGGGCGCGGGTCATGCCTTCCCGCGACCTGGTGTTGGTGAACGCCGACCAGCAGAAATCGCCGCTGGTTCGCACCGAGATCGTCGTCGTTCCGTCCAGCAGGCCGTTGTGCCACCAATTGTTGTTCGCGGTGACGAACAGGCCCTTGGCGTAGCGGGGGTTGATGGCGCTGGGGGTGCTCATGACGCGCAGGCTGTCGTCGGTCAGCAGCTGCTCAGTGTCCTTGAAGCCGTCGATATGGACGAACAGCGTCGTCAAATCGCCCGGCGTCGCAATCCAGCCGCCGTGCGAATCCATCCGGGCGACGTTCATCCGGTAGGGATCGCCGGTCTGGCTGTAGTACCTCACTTCGTTGCTTGCGCGCTCGCTCAGCGTATTGCCGGCAATCTGCATGTCGGTGATGCCGCATCGCTTCAGGACGGCATCCTTGATGTATTGCTCGTAGCTCTGGCCGCTCAGCTTCTCGATCACGCGGCCGAGGATGCAATAGCCGAAGTTCGAATAGGCATAGGCTTCGCCCGGCGGACTGGTGAGCGGCATATGCTCCAGCGTCCAGCTGATCAGTTCGCGATGCTTCAGGTTCTGGTTCATGAACATCGGATCGCGAGACTGGTTTCCCCAGGTCCCGGTGGTGTGGGTCAAGAGATGCTCGATCGTGATCTGCTCGACATGGGAGCGAGACACGCCTGACGGCATCAGGCTTTGCAGCGTGGGTGTCGTCGGAAAGTCCTTGCCGAGAATTGAGCTTGCGCCGAACACATAGTCGCCGAGCCGCAATTTGCCGGCCTCGACCAGGGTGAAGATCCCGGTCGAGGTCACCGGCTTCGATATGCTCGCGATCCGGAAGCGGTGCTGCGGGGTCAATGCTTCGCCGGTCTCCCGATCCGCAACCCCGAACGCCTCGACATAAGCGGGCTTTCCCTTGATTGCGATCGCGATCGAAAGACCCGGTACGTCGTAGTCCTTCATGAAGTCGGCGGCCAGGTCAGCCATCTGCTTGCGTTGCTCCGATGTCGGAAGCTCCGCGGGCTGCTCGGCACGGGCGGTCGACGGTCCGCGGATGATCCCTGCGGCCGATAGCAGGGTGCCCTGAAGCAACGTTCGGCGTGAAAGTGGCATGGCTGACTTGTCTGATGAGTGCGCGCGGACCTTATTGCGCTTCGCCCTGTGTTGTCACGATGCGAACGGCTGTGTGATCACGTCACGATGGCCCGTCGGGCAAATGATGTCGCGAGAATGCGGATGTATGATCCACAAGCGCCGCCACAAACTCGCCGTCGTCCCGGCCTAGTGCGCAATTGCGCACTAGGCCGGGACGACATTGAGAATGAGGCGCGCGCGTAGGCGCAACCTCACACCTTCTCCCTCACGAATCGGTTCCGCAATGTCCCGATCCCGGTGATGTCGATCTCGACCACGTCGCCGTCCTTCAAGTCCGGCGAGGCGCCGTCGGTGCCCATCCAGATCACATCGCCGGGCGACAGCGTGAAGTATTTTGAAAGCTCGACGAGGAAGGGCACGATGCCGAAGATCATCTCGTTGGTGCGGAAGCGGCCGGTCTCCTTGCCGTTGACGCGGATCGCGGTCTCCATGCGGTCGAGGTCGACATCGGTCTCGATCCACGGGCCCATCGGCTTGAAGGTGTCGGCGTTCTTGGCACGCCACAGCCCGCGATCGGCCTTCTGCCAGCTGCGTTCGGAGACGTCATTGCCGATGGTGTAGCCAAACACGCAGTCCATCGCGTTGGCTTCGGTCAGATGCTTGGCTTTCTTGCCGATCACGACGACGAGCTCGCCCTCGTAATGGATCTTCTCGGTGGCACCAGCCGGGATCACGACATTCTCGTCGTGCGCGATCAGCGCGTTCTGCGCGCGGTATCCGATCTCGGGACGGTCAGGCACGTTCGGCACGGTGCCGGCCTTGTCGGCGGCCTCTTTAAGGTGCTTCAAGTAGTTCAGCCCGACGCAATAGAAGGTGCGCGGGATCAGCGGCAGCTCGATCTTGACGTCCTTCAACGCATGCGTCTTCGACGTCTTGCTCCATTCGCCGAACGGATCGCCGTTGACGGTGGTGACGGTGTCGCCCTCGACGAGGCCCCAAGAGGTGGTGCTCGCGGTCGTACCCGCGGCGGTGAATTTCAGCCAGCGCATGGTGATGTCCTTCTACTCCGCGGCCTGCGCGTGGGTCTTCCAGGCGCCCGCGGCCGGGCGCTTGAGCCCGAGATTGTCGCGCAGCGTCGTGCCGGCGTAGTCCTTGTGGAACAGCCCGCGCTTCTGCAACTCGGGCACCACGTGGTTGACGAAGTCGGCATAGGAGCCCGGCACATAGCTCGCCGCGACGACGAAGCCGTCGCAGCCGCGATTGACAAACATCTCCTCCAGCCGATCGGCGATCTCCTTTGGGCCGCCGACCATCGCGTCCTGCACCTGGCCGCGGCCGGAGAAGGTGATGAAGTCGCGGGTCGAGGGATTGCTCTTGCCGGAGGTCCGCAGCACGCCGTCGCGGATGCCGAGCATGCCTTGCATGCCCTGCAGCTCCTCTGATGTCAGCGGCTCGTCGATCGGCTTGGCGCCGAAATCGAAGTTGAGGCCTTCGGCGAGCAGCGACAGCGCGTCGATCTCGAGCGGCAGCTTCTGGATCACCGCCATCCGGTCCTCGGCCTCGGCCTTGGTCGCGCCGGTGACCGGCGTGATCAGATTGCAGAGGAACATCTGGTCGGGATCGCGCCCGGCCTTGGCGGCTTCGCCCCGGATCGCGTCATAGCCCTGCCTGGCATTGGCGAGGTTGCGCGCCGCGGTGAAGATCACCTCGCCCCAGCGCCCGGCAAAGCGCTGGCCGCGGCCGGAGGCGCCGGCCTGGATCACGACGGGATGGCCCTGCGGCGAGCGCGGCACCGTGAACGGGCCGCGCGAGGTGAAGAACGCGCCCTTGTGGTCGAGCCGCTTCACCTTGGTCGGATCGGCGAAGCGGCCGCTCTTCTTGTCGATCACCAGCGAACCGTCTTCCCAGGCGTCCCAGTGGCCGAGCACCACCTCCATGAACTCGTCGGCGCGGTCATAGCGGTGATCGTGCTCGAGATGCTGCTCGCGGCCCATGTTGAGCGCTTCGCCGTCATTGACCGAGGTCACCACGTTCCAGGCGGCGCGGCCACCCGTCATCAGGTCGAGCGTGGCGAAGCGGCGGGCGACGTCGAACGGCTCGAAATAGGTGGTGGAGGCGGTCGAGGCGAGGCCGAGCTTGGTGGTGACCATGCCCATCGTGGTCAGCACCACGATCGGATCCATCTTCACGCAGCGGATGCCGTATTCGACGGTGTGGGCGTGATCGTTGCCGTAGCGATCGGGCATTGCGAGACGATCGTCGAAGAACGCCATGTGGAACTTGCCGCGCTCCAGGATGCGCGCGATCTCCTGATAGTAGTCCGCCGACATCGAATCGTCGCGCGACTCCGGGTGGCGCCAGGAGCCCGGCAGGTTGGTGCAGTTCTGCGCCTGCAAAAAGCCAACCAGCGCCATTTGCCGTGTCATGTCGTTCTCCTGTGTCCGGAACTATCAGCGAAGGTCGAGCTCATCGGTGAGCTTGTAGTCGGCGGCGAGCGCCTTGAGCTTGTCCCAGGTCGCATCCTCGATCTCGATGCCGTCCTTGCGCCGCTGCTGCTCGCGCAGATATTCGATCTCGCCCGGATAGAACACGCCGCGGCTCCCTTCCGAGGGCGGCGTCGATTTCAGGTAGCGGGCGAAGTCGGCGACTTCGCGCCTGAAGTCCTTGAGCGGACGGAACGCGGCGACGTTGAACACCGCCATGAAGCAGCCGTCGTTGTGCCGGCCGGTCGGCTCGACGCCGAAACCGAGCCCGGTCAGCAGGCCGCACAGCACCTCGACCATCGCGGCAAGGCCCGAGCCCTTGTAGCCTTCGCTGCCGCCGAGCGGCAGCAGCGCGCCGCCCTTGCGGTAGTCCTTCGGGTCCGTGGTGTCGCGCCCTTCGGCATCGATAATCCAGCCCTTCGGGATCGCCTCGCCGCGCGCCACCGCGAGCTGGATCTTGCCGGCGGCGACCGCCGAGGTCGCCATATCGAGGTAGAACGGCGCCTCGAGGTCGGACGGCACCGCGATCGAAAGCGGGTTGGTGCCGAGCCGCGCCTCGCGGCCGCCGAACGGCGCCACGTGTTTCGGCGAACGGCCGGAATCGGCGGCCGCAATTCCGATCATGCCTTCGCGCATCGCCATCATCGGGTAATGCGCGAGACGTCCGACATGGCTCTGCCGGAACACGGTGCAGGCCGCGACATTGGCGGTCTTCGCCTTATTGATGGTCATCTCCATCGCCTTGGCGTTGACGTGGAAGCCGAAGCCCCAATGACCGTCGATCACGGTCGTGGTCGGTGTCTCCTGCACGACGGTCCATTTCGCGCCGGGCACGATGTGGCCGGCCTTGATGCGGTCGATATAGGTCGGGATCGCTATCACGCCGTGGGAGTCGTGGCCGGCGAGGTTGGCGTTGACGCAGCCGCAGGCGACGGCGCTCGCCTCCTCCTCCGATGCACCGGCACCCTTGAGGAGCGCCGCGCCGATGCGCGTGAGACGGTCGGCCTGGACGATCGGCATGGGATTTTCCTCGCGGTCTGCCCGCGTGATGCGCGGGTCGTGCTTGCTGTTGTCGACGTCATGCTCTCAAAGCGCAGCAGGGCGAGCAAGGGCAGAAAATCCGGGCGGCCATACCGCCAGCAGGGTGCTCACGGCGATGTTTTCACAGAGTGGAACGGGCGCGGTCGCGATGCGGAATTTGGTCGCTCCGGCGGCGCCGGTAGGGCGCAAATCCCGGCAGTACGGCCCTCCGCCTCAGGCTGGCACACTGGTGTCCGTAATATCCCGGAAAACCGCGGTCCGCGTTCGTCAGTCGTTTACTTTGTCGTGCAACTTGCCGGATACGCTAACCACCACTTAGGCCTCTCGCGGGCAATGTTCCCCGCCAGATTGGAGGGGTTGGCCCCGGGGCCTTCAGGAATCGTGCAGTCGAGCATCGGGCGTACATTCGCGGCGTTGAGTGCCACCAACGAAGCGATCCTGTACGCGAAATCACCAGAAGAATTGTACGGCAAGGTCTGTGAAGCCGCGTTCTCGAGCGGGAGCTTCCTGGCCGCGACCGTGTTTTTGCTGGAGCCGGATACCGGTCGCTTGAAGTTCGCGGCCGGCTTCGGCGACGATGTCGCGCGACTACGCAGCATCACCATTTCCGCGCTCGCCAACACCCCGGAGGGAGAAGGCGTCGCCGGCCGGGCGTTCCGCGATCAGAACGCCTGCGTCGCCAACGACTATGTCAACGACGCCCGTTCGGCCGCCTGGCGCAGCGGTGCCGCGGCGGCCGGCGTCGGCGCGGCGGCGGCCCTGCCGCTGGTCTGCAACCGGCGCAGCGTCGGCGTCTTCATGGTGACGCGGCGCGAGGCCGAGTCGCTGGGCGAAGAGATCGTTTCGCTGCTGGAGCGCATGGCCGCGAACGTGTCCTTTGCGCTCGACAATTTCGACCACGAAGCGTCGCGCAAGAGCGGCGAGCGGGCGATGCGCCGGCTGAACCGCATGTTCGGTGCCATCAGCGCAACCAACGAGGCGATCCTTCGCGCCAAGACCGAGCACGATCTCTATCAGCGGGTCTGCGATGCCGCGGTGTTCAGCGGAAAGTCCTTCGCCACGGTGGTGCTGCTGGCCGAACCAGACACGCACTGGTTCGAGCCCGTCGCCGGCACCGGCGAGGCGCTCGACCTGATCACGCAGACGCGCTTCTCGACCGATCCGGACAACGTCTACGGCAAGGGGATTTGCGGCGAGGCGTTCCGGACCCAGCGGCCCTGCGTCGAGCACGACATCCCGATATCGATGAGCCCGTCGCATGAGCCGATCGGTGGCAGCGGCCTGATGGCCTGCGTGGCGCTGCCGCTCACCCGGTTCGGCAAGAGCGTCGGCGTCCTGATCTTCTTCACCGGCAATTCCTGGGCGCGCGACGAGGAGATCATCGCGCTGCTCGCGGGGATCGCAGAGAATGTCTCGGTCGCGCTCGACAATTTCGGCCGTGCCACCGAGAAGGCCAAGGCCGACGCCGAGCGCGAGCGGCTGTCGCGGATGTTCGCGGCACTGAGCGCGACCAACGAGGCGATCATGCGCGCGAGGTCGCGGCTCGAGATGTTCGAGCTGGTCTGCGCGGCCGCGGCGCATGGCGGCGGGTTCAACTCCACCAGCATCCTGATCGCGAAGCCCGGCGACGATTTCCTGGAGATGATGGCGGTCGCAGGGCCTACCGCGGCAAACGCGCGCCGTCTCAACGTCTCGCGCAGCGAGGCACGCCCCGAAGGGCGCGGCGTCTGCGGCCGGGCGTTCCGCTCGCGGCGCGCCTGCATCAACAACGATTTTCTGGGCGACGTTGCCAACAACCCGTTCCGCGACGTCATCGACCGCGAGGATGCGCGATCGGGCGCGGCATTTCCGCTGATCGTCGACGACGAGCCGGTCGGCGTGATGCTGTTCATCTCCGCCAAGCGCAACACCTTCTCGGCTGAATTCGCCGAGCTGCTGCAGCGGCTCGCGGACAACGTCGCGTACGCGCTGGGGAGCTTCGACCGTGCCGACGAGAAGGCGCGGACCGAGGAGCAGAAGGAGCGGCTGCGGCGGATGTTCGCGGCGCTGAGCGCGACCAACGAGGCGATCATGCGGGCGAAATCCCGCAGCGAACTGTTCGATCTGGTCTGCGATGCCGCAGCGGTCGGCGGCCAGTTCGTCTCGGCCACGATCAGGCTGGTGCGCCCCGGCGAGGTGTTCCTGGACAATGTGGCCGCCTCGGGCCCCGACCGGGTGCGGGCCCGCGAGGTTCAGCTGTCGGCCGACGCGACGCGGCCGGAGGGACAGACGCTGACCGGCGTTGCGATCCGCACGCGCAGGCCCTGCATCAGCAACGACTATCTCAGCGATTTCGGCTCCGAATCGCACGTCTATCCGGCCGTGCGCGACAGCGGCAGCAAATCAGGCGCAGCCCTGCCGCTGCTCAAGAACGGCGAGGCGATCGGCGCGCTGGTGTTTCTCTCAAGCGAGTTCGGCACCTTCAGCCCGGAGATGATGGCGCTGTTGCAGCGGCTTGCCGAGAACGTCTCGTTTGCGCTGGCCAATTTCGATCGCGCCGACGAGAAGGCGCGGGACGACGAGCAGAAGGAGCGGCTGTCGCGGATGTTCGCGGCGCTGAGCGCGACCAATGAGGCGATCATGCGGGCGAAGTCCCGCGCCGAACTGTATCGGCTGGTCTGCGCGGCGGCGGCGACCGGCGGCAAGTTCACCTCGACCACGATCGCGCTGGCGCAGACCGGAAGCGACTATCTGCGGATCGTCGCGATCGCGGGGCCGGCGGCAGAGGGCGCGCGCCAGGTGACGCTCTCGACCAGCGAGGCGCACCCCGAGGGCCGCGGCGCCTGCGGCCGGGCGTTCCGCTCGGGCAAGGCGTGCATCATCAACGACTATTTTGCCGATGCCGAGACCGCCGCCTTCCATGAGCGCGCCCGGCTCGATGGAACGCAGTCCAGCGCCTCGTTTCCGCTTGTTGTCAGCGGGCGGGTGGTCGGGGTCATGATCTTCGTCGCGCTCGACAAGGACACCTTCACGCCGGAGTTCGCCGAGCTGCTGCAGCGCCTCGCCGACAACCTGGCGTTCGCGCTCGAGAGCTTCGATCGCGCCGATGAGAAGCACAAGGCCGATGAGCGCATCGAATACCTTGCGTCGCACGACAGCCTGACCAATCTGCCCAACCGCGAGACGTTCAACGAGATGCTGCATCACGCGATCTCGGCGGCGGATCGCCATCGCCGGCAGCTCGCGGTGCTGTTCATCGATCTCGACCGTTTCAAGGTGATCAACGACTCGCTCGGCCACGACGCCGGCGACATGCTGCTGGTGGCGATCGCCGAGCGGCTGCAGGGATCGTTGCGCGCGAGCGACGTGGTGGCGCGGCTCGGCGGCGACGAGTTCGTGGTCATCCTCGAGGAGACCGCCGAACGGGACGACGTCGAGCGCATCGCCGGCGATCTGCTGATCTCGCTCAGCCAGCCGCTGACGATCAGCGGGCATGAGTGCCACACCACGGCCTCGATCGGCATCGCGATGTATCCGGCCGATGGCTCGGACGTCCAGACGCTGACCAAGAATGCCGACATGGCGATGTATCTCGCCAAGGAAGACGGCAAGAACGGCTTCCGCTTCTTCTCCAACGAGATCAGGGCGCAGTCGATCGAGCGCTTGACGCTGGAGAGCGCGTTGCGCCGCGCGCTGGAGCGCAACCAGTTCTCGCTCGACTATCAGCCCAAGGTCGACATGGCGAGTGGAGCGATCAGCGGCGTCGAGGCGCTGCTGCGCTGGACCCATCCGGAACTCGGCAAGGTAACGCCGGGGCAGTTCATTCCGCTCGCCGAGGAGATCGGCCTGATCGTGCCGATCGGCCGCTGGGTGCTGAAGGAAGCCTGTGCGCAGAACATGGCGTGGCAGCGCCGCGGCCTCAGGGCCGTGACGATGGCGGTCAACCTTTCACCGCGGCAGTTCGGCGATCCGAATTTGCTCGACGACATCGACGCGGCGCTGGAGCAGAGCGGCATGTCGCCGGCGCTGCTCCAGCTCGAGGTCACCGAGAGCATGGTGATGCGCAACGTGACGCGCGCGGTGCGCGTGCTCGACGCGATCCAGAATCGCGGAATTCGGCTCGCGATCGACGATTTCGGCACCGGCTATTCGTCGATGTCGCTGATGAAGCAGTTCCCGATCGACACCATCAAGATCGATCGCTCCTTCGTGCGCGACCTGCCGAATGATTCCGAGGACGTCGCGATCGCGCAGGCGATCATCTCGATGGGCAAGGCGCTCGGCATGACCATCGTCGCCGAGGGCGTCGAGACCTCCGAGCAGCAGGAATTCCTGCGCGCCCATGCCTGCGACGAGATGCAGGGCTTCCTGTTCAGCCGGCCGCTGCCCCCGCGCGATCTCGCCGAATTGTTGAAGCCGTCGCAGGCAGAGGCGTCGCCGCCGTTGCAGCCGTCGCTGGATGGCGAGGCGACCAGCGAGGCCGGGCCGGATCTAGGGCGGAAACGCGCTGTCGTCTGACGGCTGCACGGGCAGGTCGCGAACGTCGGAATCGGTCGATGCGACCTTGCGCGAGAAATCATAGGGCCACGGCACGACGTCCTGGCCGGCCAAAGTCTGGCGCAACACAAGGGCAGCTTCCGCGAAGCTCGCGCCGTCAGGCAGGCGGAGCCGGCGGCTCCAGGTGGGCGGCAGCGGTTCGGCGGCATCGCGCATCTCGAATGCCGGTCCCCACCACCAAGCCGGCGCCGGCGGCCGTTCCGGTTCCGCAATGGCGCGCCAGCGCGCGAACTCGTCGACGATGCGGGCAAATTGCAGCTTGGCGGCGGGATGCATCGAAGGCCCTTCCTCGGGCCGGGATGATAGCATCGCTCCCACCTCGCGCAACGCGGCTATTGGCGGCCGTGCTGCCAATGCGCCGTCACGTCGGAGCCCGATTTGTTGAGGTGGACGTGCTGGTCGACATGGTCGACCCAGGACAGCGGAATGAAGTGGTGGTGCTGACCGTCAGGCGAGCTTTGCTTGGTCAGCTTGATCTTGTCGGTGCCTTCCATGTGGTCGACCTTGCCGACCGTTTTCTTGTCCGACGAGATCACATCCATATGTTCCCGAATGTCGGTAGTGTTTGCCATGCGTCATCTCCTCGTCACGCTGATGAGGATGAAACGCCGCGTGGATGCGAAGGTTGCTAGCCGGTTCCGGCTACTTCTGCTCGACCTCGGTCGCGGTGGCCGGGCCTTCGCCCATGATCAGCAGCACGGCGTCCTCGTCCTTGGCGCCGTCCCAGTGGACCTGCTTGCCGAAATGGGTGACGAAGCTGCCGGCCGGTATCGCCACGGTGCCGTGATCGGGATCGAACTTCGGACCCGAGCCGACCCACCAGGTGCCCTTGAGCACCACGATGTATCGGTCGTTGGGATGGAAGTGCGGACGGCTGAAGTGATTGCCTTTGGTCCATTTGGTGTAGACCATGTAGAAGCCGGGCTTCGAGGGATCGCCGACCACGACGGCATTCTGCGCGCCGCGCGCATCGACCGGGCTCCAGGGAATCTGATCCGGCAGCTTGTAGGTGACGGCGGCCGGATTGAGCTCGGCGGCTGAGCTGACGCTCAGCATGTAGGCAAGAGCCAACGGCGTCATCAGGTATCGCCAGGATCGGTTCGACGCCGTCATCGGTATGCTCCCAGATCGGATTTCCCGGGCGACTGCCGCGCCCGTATGCCGCGCGATGCTAGTGGACCTCGCTTCCGCCCGGCAAGACGCGGCCGTGCATGTCTGATCTCAGGATTGCGACAACGATCACGGACACAACGCAGTTGCAATATGAAAAAGCATTTACGCCGCCGCAGACGATGATAGGTTGCGCGCCAACCAAAAGACGGGAGGATAACCTTGAGGAAGCATCTGTCGATACTGGCGGCGGGACTTGTGATCGGTGCGGCCGCGCTGCAATTTTCCACCACCGCCTCGGGCGACGACGGCTGGGTCACGCTGCTCGACAGCTCCAAGAAGGGTGACTGGGACGAGGTCGGCAAGGCCAATTGGGCCATGAAGGACGGTGCGCTGGTCGCCGACAAGCTCGACGGCAAGGATCTCTCCTATCTCGTCAGCAAGACCCAATACAAGGATTTCCAGATCCGGGCGGAGTTCTGGACCGACGAGGATGCCAACAGCGGCATCTTCATCCGCTGCGAAGGCAACAAGGTGATCGACTCCAAGGTTTGCTACGAGGTCAACATCTTCGACAAGCGGCCGGACCCGACCTACGGCACCGGCGCGATTGTCGACGTCGGCAAGGTCGATCCGATGCCGAAGGCGGCCGGCAAGTGGAACGTCTACGAGATCACGGCGCAGGGGCCGCATTTCGTCGTGACGCTGAACGGCCAGAAGACCGTCGACGCCCAGGACTCCAAGCACGCCAACGGCTACATCGCGCTCCAGTACGGTTCGGGCGTGGTCAAGTTCCGCAAGGTGCAGATCAAGCCGCTCTGACGGCGTCGGTTGAGCGGGGCCTCCGTCGCACTGCGACGAGGCCCCTCCTCATTGAGGAGCACTGTCGATCGTAGAGACCTTCCGATCGTCGCCTTGCGTGCGCAGATGATGGCCGATCACGAGCCCGCTCAGGCACAGCAACAGCCCAAGTGCCGGCGGCGCAAACAGCGCCTCTTCCTGGAAGATGCCGTTCACGAGCACGACCATCGTGCCGAAGGCGGCGAGCCCTTGGATGAGAACTCCCGACGAGGCGTAGAGGCGCCAGGCCTTCAGCGCCATTGCGAGGAAGTAGCCGAGCGGCACCAGCGAGCCGATCCCCATTTGGTACAGCAACACGCCGACGGCGCTCTCCACCGCGCCGTCCATCGTGCCGGCCGCCTGTGCGGCGTTCCAGTCGATCGAAAAGTAGCCTTCGGAGAGGTTGCCGCCGACGCCAAGTCCGCGGCCGATCGGATTCTGCCGAAAGCCGTCCCACCCGCCCATGAAGCCGATCACGTGGAAGTCGCCGATCTGGAGTCCGATATAGATCGCGGCAATGGCGTACAGCATGAGCCCGACCAGCGCGACGGCAAGGGTGATGGTGGCGCCGAGCAGCCAGGTTGCCGTCCAGGCCAGGGCGACGAAGATGACCAGGATGAGCGCGCCTTTCACGCTGCAGCAGATCAGCAGGGGGATTGCGGCCAGCGCCAGCCAGCGATATCCGACCGCGAACAGGAACAGGATGGAGAAGGCGATGCCATAACCGAAGCTGATCGGGCTCATATTCGGTCCGAAGATGCGCAGCAACGACGAGAGGCCGAGGTCCTCGAACAACGGGCTGTTGAGAAAGCTGAAACGGAAGCGATCGATCAGATCGACCGGCACCCTGCCGGTTGCGCGCATCTCGGCTTCCCAGGATCCGGAACGGGTCGCCTTCAGCTCGTCGAAATGCCAGAACGTGTAGCCGTTGGTGATGGAGAGCCAGAAATCGCGGAACAGCAGTTCGACATATCCGCAGACGATCAGCAGCGCGGCAACCGTCACCAGGAAGGGCGTGATGCGGATCTCGAAGGTTGCGGCCGTCAGCAGCGACAGCTGAAACAGAAACAGCGGCAGCGCGATGTTGCGCAGATAGACGAGGGCCGCGTGCGAATCCTGGGTGGCGCCGAGCAGGAAATACGCCGTCACGGTTGCGAGCGTGATCAACCCCCATTTCATGATCCGGTCGATCTCGGCGGAACGTTTGCGCTCGTGCAGCGCATAGAGCGCCAGGGTGACCAGCCACATCACCGCGCAGACCAGGAAATTGTAGCCCTTGACGAAATCCATCTCCTGCTCGGTCGTCATATAGGACGACAGGATCGAGACGAAGAGATTCTGGAAGAAGATGATGAAGATGGCGATCGACGGCGCGTAGGCCGGCACCGCGAGCACGATGGCGCAGCCGATCAGGCTTTCGACGACGATTGCGAGCCCGGCGTTGGCCGCCTGCATGATCGGTGCGAATGCGATCGATGCCACGGCGATGCCGAGTGCTGGAATCAGATCGCCGGCCAACAGCGGCCGCGGGGCTATCTCTGCTCGCACAGGCTCTGACCTAATGTGACCGGACGTGTGGGCGTGCCACACCGCATCGTCGATCTAGCCGCGCATTGTGTAAGAACCGGTTAACCAGATGGGTTAGCGGGTGCCGAGCAGGGCCCGCAGCGCATCGCGGTCGACCTTGCCGGCGACCGCGTCGGCGATGCCGAAGCCCTGCGACAGCTCCCAATGGGTCCAGCCCCAGCATTGTTGCCGGGCGTAGGCCGTCACGCCGGCGAGCCAGCGCAGCCGGCTGTCGCGCGGCGCTCCGGCCTTGAGCACACCAAATTCATTAATGATGATCGGCCGCGAATATTGCCGTTGCCAGGCGGCGGCAGGCTCGAGCCATTTGTCGATGCCGCGGTCGGGAATGGCGCGGTCCACCATCGCGAGTGCCTTGCGCTTGTCCAGCGCGGTGAGCTGCTCCCGCAGCTGTCGAACCCTGGGATCGTCGGCGCGGACCGGATAAGGCAATCCGGTGACGTCGTGCAGTGGCTCACTCGGATCCCAATGGGCCTGATGGGTGAACACCATCGGATCGTAGAAGTGGATGGCATAGACGACGTTCGGATCGTCGAGCGGCGTGAAGCCCGGCAGCGAATCCGCGCGCTGCCAGTTGACCGGCCCGGTGATCAGCGTGGTCTGCGGCAGCAGGCCGCGAATGAAGCCCGCCAGCTCGCGGACTTCGCCCTGCCATTGCACGGCCTCGACATCCGGCTCGTTCAACAGTTCCGCAAACACACGGTCGGACGGATAGCGCTGCATGACCGTTGCGAGCTCGGTCCAGGCGCGCTTCATTTCGGTCATCGCACTGGTGGGATCGTCCTTGTGCAGCGCGTTGAAGCGCTCGCCGGAATGCAGGTCGATCGACACCGCATAGCCGAGGCCGAGCAGGGTCTTGAGCGCGGCATCGACGGTGCGCAGGCGGCCGTCGATCTCCGCTTTCGCGGCGAAGCGCGGCATGACGAAGTCGGCGGGCACCGGCAGCCGGACGTGGGACATGCCGGCCTTGCGCAGTTCGAGCAGCAGGCCGCGGGGCGGCGCCGACCGCGGATCGGCGACCCAGCCGTCGGCATTGACGCCGCGTGACAGCGCCTTGAGCCGGTCGGCCGGGACGCCTTCGATCAAGGCGGGGCAGGCCCGCGCGGCGACCGACAGCAGAATGGACGCGCTGACCGCGAGGGCAAGGATCGATGGCCGCGTCATGACCGGTCAGCGTGCGATGGTTGTCGCGGGATCGTGACGGGTTGCGGGGCGCTCACGAATATACTGCCTGTTGTGTTCGGGCCGGCCGGGGTCGCGGGGCGTCGTCCGAAAAGATAGCTCGGCCAAGCAACGATGCGGTAAAGACGTAACACGAAAATTTAACTTATGCGCCTTCGTCGACTATCCACGAGAATCGCAAACGAAGCGTTTGGTCGCGACCGCGCCGTGCTGGCGCTGCGTCACTATCCGAAACTCTCCCCGCACGACTGAAGCAGGCGCTCGGCAAGGCGACGCCGTCGCGCGAACAGGATTGAGCCGCCGGTGCTGCGCGCCGGAGCTAGATCCCTCGGACCACGCCCGGCTGGCCCGGTGCGCATTCCAGCGCAGCACGGTCCCAGCTCGCGTTGATGGCCGCCGCCTCATAGCTCGATTGCAGGAATTCGAGCAGCGCCTTGTCGGGGTCTGCGGCCATTCGCACGGCATCGTAGGGCAGGATGAATTCGCCGAGTGCCTCGCCGAAGAACGCAGCATCGGGCCGTACCGGCGAGCTGCGATAGCCCTCGGGCTCCGGATAGGCGTAGGAATAGAATGCGGGATAATCGATCGCGCCGCCGCCCGGCCAGAAGCCTGCGCTGCTGACCTCGTGCGAATAGGCTTCGTGCGCCACCTCGTCGGGCAAATGGGGCACGCCGCCGGGATGCAGCGGCGCGGTTCTGCCGGAAAACCGCGTCACCGCGAGATCGAAGCTGCCCCAGAAGAAATGCACCGGGCTCGCCTTGCCGAGAAAGCCGGTCCGGAATTGCTTGAACACGCGGTCGCAGTTCACAAGGATCTGGTGAAACCGGCGCACGGCATCCGCGTCGTACGACGCATGCTGCGTATCCTGCGAGAAGCGGATCGGGTCGGCGACTTCGTTCGGTATCTCGTCAATGGCGACGTCGATTCCGAGGTCCTTCAGATTGGTCATGACCGCGGCGTAGAAGCTTGCGACCGATTGACCGGCCAGCGCGAATTGCCGCTCGGTGCCGTCGCTGGTCGAGATGCGGAGCATGTGATCGATGAAATCGAAGTCGATCTGGAACGTGCGATCGCCGTCGGGGATCGGGGAGGTCGTCAGCCCGCGCGCCGTGACATAGAGCGTGACGTGCCAGGAGTGATTGAGCCAGGGCGACTTCGCCAGCCGGATCTTGCCGGCGATCTGGGTGAAGAGCTGGAGCGTGGCACAGCTCTCGCGCCACGCCGCGGTCGGCAGTTCCGGCCAGCGGGTCTTCTGTGTGTTGGTCATGGCAAACCTCTGGGCTGCGCCGACAAGATGCCTTGCGGCATACCACGAAACTGGCCCCGATGACTTCGGGAACCGACACTGCCGAAACAGCGGATCGGGCGGCAATCGTCAGGAGAGTGCCGCCCTGTTGTGCGAGAATCCGGCCGGGCATGAAGCTCAACCGGCTTCACCATGCGGCTCAGCCGTGAAGTTTCCTCGCGGTCTCCGCGATCGCACGGCCCTGATAGCGGGCGCCGGCGAGTTCGTTCTCGCTGGGCTGGCGGCTGCCGTCGCCACCGGTGATCGTGGTGGCGCCGTAGGGCGCGCCGCCGGTGACCTCGTCGAGCCTCATCTGTCCGGCAAAGCCGTAGTTCAGCCCGACCACCGTCAAGCCGAAATGCAGGAGATTGGTGATGATCGAAAACAGCGTGGTCTCCTGGCCGCCGTGCTGGGTCGCGCTCGAGGTGAAGGCGCCGCCGACCTTGCCGTTCAGCGCGCCCTTGGCCCAGAGGCCGCCGGCCTGGTCGAGGAAGTTGGCCATCTGCGAGGCCATGCGGCCGAAGCGGGTGCCGGTGCCGACGATGATCGCATCGTAGTTGGCGAGATCGTCGATCTTGGCGATCGGCGCGGCCTGGTCGAGCTTGTAGTGCGAGGCCTTGGCGACTTCGGCCGGCACCAGCTCGGGCACGCGCTTGATGTCGACGGTGACGCCGGCTTCGCGAGCGCCTTCCGCAACGGCATTCGCCATCGCTTCGATGTGACCGTAGGCGGAGTAATAGAGAATGAGAACCTTGGCCATGATGGCCTCCTTTAGGGTTGAGGTAGGGGGAGATGATCTGGGGGAGGAGCATGCGCGGACGTCGGTCCGCGCATGCCGGGTGAGTGGTGATCAGGCCGCGTCGACGAGCACGAGCTCGGTATCCTCGAGCGCGGTGATCTTGAGCTTGGCCTCGTCACGGATCGCGGCGCCGTCGCGGGCGTTGACGCGCACGCCGTTGACCTCGATGCTGCCGGCCGCCGGCACCAGATAGAGGTGACGGGCCTTGTCGGCGGCGTATTCCGCGCTCTCGCCGGCCTTCAGCGTGGTGGCGAGCACCCGCGCATTGGCACGGATCGGCAGCGCGTCATTGTCGCCGTCGATACCCGAGGCGATGGTGACGAGCTTGCCGGAGCGGTCCGCCTTCGGGAACGGCTTCGAGCCCCAGGTCGGGTGGCCGCCCTTCGTCGTCGGCTCGATCCAGATCTGGAAGATCTTGGTCTTCGCCGGCTCCAGATTGTACTCGGAGTGACGGATGCCGCTGCCGGCGCTCATCACCTGCACGTCGCCGGCTTCGGTGCGTCCCTTGTTGCCGAGCGAGTCCTGGTGCGTGATCGCGCCTTCGCGAACATAGGTGATGATCTCCATGTTGGCGTGCGGATGCGCCGGGAAGCCGGAATTGGGCGCGATCTCGTCGTCGTTCCAGACGCGCAGCGCGCCGTGGCTGACATTGTCGGGATCGTAGTAGCTCGCGAACGAGAAGTGATGCTTGGCCTTCAGCCAGCCGTGGTCGGCGCCGCCAAGCTCTGCGAATGGTCTGAGTTCGATCATGGTCATTCCCCTTGATGTCGATGTTGAGGAGCGGGCCGGGCGCACCGCGCCCGGCGTCTCCAGAAAATTTTCGATCAGGCGCCGAAGCCGCCGTCGACGTTGAGCACGGTGCCGGTCACGAACGAGGCTTCCGGGCTTGCCAGGAACACGACGCCGGCGGCGACCTCCTCTGGGCGGCCGAAGCGCTGCAGCGCGTGCTGCAGGCGTTGCGTCTCGGCAAACTCGCCACCGTCCTTCGGGTTCATGTCGGTGTCGATCGAGCCGGGCTGCACCACGTTCACCGTGATGCCGCGCGGTCCGAGGTCGCGCGCCGCGCCCTTGGTGTAGCCGACGACGGCCGCCTTGGTGGCGACGTAGTCGGCAAGGCCCGGGAACGAGGCGCGGTCCGCCAGCATGGAGCCGACGGTGACGATGCGGCCGCCTTCGCCCATCAGCTTGGAGGCGGCGCGGATCGCGGTGATCACGCCGTCGATGTTGATCGCCTCCTGGCGGGCGAGCGTCGCGGTGTCGGCCTTGGGATCGTCGACTGCACCGCCCGATGCGACGCCGGCATTGTTGACCAGGATGTCGAGCCGGCCAAAATCCCTGGCGACGGTATTCACCAGCTGATCGACATCGGATGACGAGGCCTGGTCGGCCTTGTAGGCGCGGGCGTTGACACCCTTGCCCTTCAACTCGGCGACGACGGCCTCGGCCTTCTCGGGAGAGGCGACGTAGCTGATCGCGACGTTGGCGCCTTCCGCCGCGAGTGCACGGGCGCTGGCCGCGCCGATGCCGCGCGAACCGCCGGTGACGAGCGCAACCTTGCCTGAGAGCTTCTTGGTCATTGGATTTCTCCATCGGTTGAATTTGATGGCACTTGGATATGCTTCCGGCTGTGGTATAGAAATAGAAACTATCGAAACTCATTGTTTCCACTATTGAGCAATCAGGACTGCGGCCCATGTCGAAACTGCCGGACTTCGAGGCGCTCGCGATCTTCGCAAAAGTCGTGGAATTACGGTCGTTTGCGGCGGCCGCGACCGAGCTCTCGCTGTCCAAGGCGACGGTATCCAAGGCGGTCAGCCGGCTGGAGGAACGGCTCGGTGCGCGGCTGTTCAACCGCACGTCGCGGCGGCTGGCGCTGACCGATGCCGGCCAGAAATTGTCGGAGCGCGCCGCGCGGCTGCTCGCCGACGGCGAAGCCGCCGAGAACGAGGCGCTGGCGCAATCGACCACGCCGCGCGGCCTGGTGCGGCTCGCGGTGCCGATGAGCTTCGGCATCAAGACGGTGGCGCCGCTGCTGCCGGAATTCATGGAGGCCTATCCGGAGGTTTCGATCGACCTGCATTTGAGCGACGCGACGGTCGATCTGATCGGCGAGGGCTTCGATGCCGGCCTGCGCATCGCGCGGCTGCCGGATTCCTCGCTGATCGCGCGGCGGCTGTGCGGCATGCCGCGCTACACGGTGGCGGCGCCGTCTTATCTGAAGCGCCACGGCCGGCCGACCCATCCGATGCATCTCGCCGAGCACAAATGCTTCGGTTACGCCTATCTCTCGACCCAGGGCGTCTGGCACTACACCAACGCGTCGGGCGAACAGGCGAGCGTGCGTCCCGCCGGCCAGCTCCGGGTCAACAATGGCGAGGCGGTGATGCCCGCGCTGCTCGCCGGCCTCGGCATCGCCGATCTGCCCGACTTCATCGTCGGCGACGCGATCGCGCGCGGCGAGGTCGAGGTAATCCTGAAAGGCTGGAAGCAGCCCGAGGGTGCCGTGCATCTCGTCACCCCGCCCGGCGGCCCGCGTCCCGCCCGCGTCGAGGTGCTGGCGGATTTCCTGGCCAAGCATTTCGCCAAAGGGCGCGCCCAACGGAAATAGAGCACCGCGCTCAGCGGAAACCGACGTCCGCACGCGCACCGGCCGACCGCCGTGCGGCCCGTCACATTCGTGTCATCCCTTTTAAATTGTATAACTTATGTGAACTAACCCATGATCGTGGGATGCCGCGATCGTCTATTTCTGCGTCCTGAACCGGTGTTGCCGCAAAGCGCATTTTCGGAGGAACCAGATGATTGATCTGACCAAGCATGATTTCACGTCATTGTCGGTCAAGGACCTGCTCGATGCCCGCGAGGCCTATCACGTGCATCTGGCGCATCTGCAATCGGTCTACGCCACGGCGATCGGGCGCTATCTGATCCGGGACAATGATCGCAACGCGACGGAAAGAAAGGCGCACTCCAAACCGCAGGCGCTCGGCCCGCGCACGCTGTTCAATTCGTCGGTCAAGGACTGGTCGTGGCCCTGCATCCTCGTCTTCGTCCGCGACTGGATGAAGCGCTCCGAGCTGAAGAACCATCCCGGGAAGCAGGACCAGCTGGTGCCTCCGTTCCTGTATCTGCCCGATGGTCGCGTCGTGCCCACCTGCGTCGTCAAGGTCGATCCGAACGAGGGCAGCCCCGGCACCGTCGATCCGCCGGTGTTCAAGAGCGATCTGGTTGGCGGCGGCTTTCCGGTGCAGACCATGATCCAGGGCAAGATCCACCGTGGCTCGATCGGCTGTCTCGTCACCAATGGCGAGACAGTGTTTGCGCTCTCCAACCGTCACGTGGTCGGCGCCGCCGGCCGCGAGATCTTCGCCGGCTTCAAGAACACCGACCGCCGCCTCGGCGTCAGCGATGCGCTGCAACTCGGCAAGCGCGCCTTCAGCGAGGTCTATCCCGGCTGGCCCGGCTCGCGCGTGGTGGCCAATCTCGATGCCGGCTTGATCCGCGTCGATGACGTCAAGGGCTGGACCGCACAGGTTTACGGCGTGGGCCAGGTCGGCGACGTCGTCGACCTCAATGTCGGCACCTTCCGTCTCGACATCATCAACCAGCCGCTGATCGCGTTCGGCGCGACCAGCGGATTGATGAAGGGCAAGATCCTCGGCCTGTTCTATCGCTACAAGACCGTCGGCGGCATGGAATATGTCAGCGATTTCGTGATCGGCCCGCGCGATGGCGACACGCCGCTCAACAATTATCCGGGCGACTCCGGCACGGTCTGGTTCGTCGACGATCCGGACGCCAGGAAGAACGCCAGCGGCGCGCGGATCCTCAGTCCCCTGGCGCTCGAATGGGGCGGCCAGGAATTGTTCGGATCGAGCGGCAAGGTCCCGATGCAGGTTGCGCTCGGCATCTGCATGGCAACGCTGTGCCGCGAGCTCGACGTCGAACTGATCGGCGACTGGAACGCCGGCCACACCGAGTATTGGGGCGAATGGGGGCACGTCAAGATCGGCGCCTACGCGACCGGTCTGATCGACGCGAAGCTGCCCAAGCTCGCCACCATGATGGACGCCAATTCCGACAATATCGGCCTCGACGACAAGCTGCTTGCCGACCTCAAGCCGCATCAGCGAGGCACGTTCTCGCCGCTGGCCGATGTCGCCGATCTGGTCTGGCGCTTCACCCGGCACACCGACGAAAGCAACCATTTCGCCGACATGGACAAGCCGGGCAGGGACGGCAAGACGCTGCTCGAGCTTTGCGCGGAGTCGACGCGCAATGTCGATCCGAAGGTCTGGAACGACTATTACGAAGGGATCGGCGAGGACCGGCGCGGCGCGCTGCCGTTCCGGGTCTGGCAGATTTTCGACGAGATGGTGGAGTACGCCGCCGCCAACCAGAAGCTGGAGTTCGTCTGCGCCGCGGGCATTGTCGCGCATTACATCGGCGATGCCTGCCAGCCGCTGCACATCTCGCAATTCCACCATGGCCTCGATCCGAACGACAAGGCGCATGCCAAGGTGCACAGCGTGTACGAGACCACGATGATCGGCCGCCACGGCAAGGATCTCATCAAGATGATCCCTGACGTCCGGACCGGCGACGTCGCCGGGATCGTCCCTGGCGGCACGCCGACCGGCCGCGACGCCGCGGTTGCCGTGGTCGCGCTGATGCAGCGGACCGTGAAGCGGCTGCCGCCGATGACCATCGTCAACCTGTTCAATTCGCATATGGGCGGCGGCCAGGTCGAGGCGCTGTGGTCGAAGCTGAAGGACGCCACCGCGGCCTGCATGCAGGACGGTGCCAAGACCCTGGCCCGGGTCTGGGAAGCGGCCTGGCGCGCCGGCGCGGGCGAGGATCGCGGGCAGGGCGGCAAGTTCGATCAGAACAGTTTGAGCAAGCTCTACAACGACCCGAGCTTCCTGCCGGCGTTCCCGCTCCAGCAACTCACACTGGATGCCGACGACCACCTCGTTCCGATCGGAGGAAGCAGCACGCGCCGCCGCAGCGCGACAACGGCGCGACGCGCGCGTCCGCAAGCAGCGAAGAAGGCCGCCAGGAAAGCTGCGAGGGAAACGGCCCGGAAGGCGCCGAAGAAGGCGGTGGCGCGCAAGCGTCCGGCCGCGGCAGCTCCGGTCCGCCGTGCGGCCGCCAGCAAGAAGACCGCGACCAAGCGCGGCGCGGCCAGCAAACGGTCGGTCGGAAAGACCCGCAAAGCGGCGCGCAAGCGTTAGCTAGAGCATGATGGAGTCAGGCTGAACCAGCCTCGCGGCAGACTGCTGAACCTCTCCCGCTTGCGGGGGAGGTCGTATCGCATCAGAGATGCGATACGGGTGGGGGCTCTCTCCACGATACGACTCGTGGAGAGAGCCCCCACCCCAACCC